>JAZDII010000037.1:0-24254 GCA_043805085.1 bacterium | reverse complement strand
TGACGCGGCGGCAGTTGACGTTGCATTGCTCTTTGGATGATGCGGTTCAAAACGCCTGTGCTGATGCGCGCCGCGCGGCTAACTTCAACGCTGCTTAACGCGTCCAAAAACGATTCGATATGCCACTTGTCTTTTGCGCTGATGAAAAGCACAGGGGCGTAATCGAGGAAAAAAAGTTCTCGCCGCACGGCGTCTTCGTATTGTTGGCGAAAGTTTTTTTGTTTGCCGACCAGCGCGTCGTTATCTTTCGTTAAATCCCATTTATTCACGACGAGAAGACACGGTTTTTTGGCTTCTTGAATCAGTCCGGCAATTTTCTTTTCTTGTTCACCGACGCCTTCTGCGGCGTCCATGACAAGAGCGCAAACATCGGCGCGGTTGATAGCGTGCGCGCTGCGGCCTGTCATGGCCATTTCAAGCGGATCGGACACCCGCCTGCGCTTCCTCATGCCCGCTGTGTCCATGAGCGTGTAAGCCGTGTCATGGAGACGAAATTCAATATCCACCGCGTCGCGCGTCGTGCCGGGAGCATGGCTGACGATGAGCCGTTCTTCCTTTAAAATGGCGTTGATGAGGGAAGACTTGCCGGCATTCGGTTTGCCGACGATGGCGAGGCGCAGAGGCCTTGTTTCGCGTTTTTCAGTTGTTTCGAGGATGAACGAAGGTTCTTTTTTCCAAGAAGAGCACAGCGCGCTCATCAGCTCCCCCACACCCGTTCCGTGGGCGGCGGAGACAGGCCAGACTTCGCTAAAACCCAATTGAGCGAAATCGGATTCCAAGTTGGATTGTTTAGGGGAATCCATTTTATTGACGATGACCCATACGCGGCGTTGCGAGCGGCGCAGGCGGCGGGCGATTTCTGTGTCGAGGGCTTGCAGTCCTTCCCTTCCATCCACGACGAGGAAAAGGTCATCGGCGGCTTCGACGGCGATGTTGACCTCGCGCTCAATCGCTTCCTCTAAGCCGGAGTTGTCTTCCAGTCCGATGCCGCCCGTGTCCACGAGAGTGAAGGGGACGTCTTGCCATTGGCAATCGGCGGCGATGCGGTCGCGGGTGACACCCGGTTTGTCAAAAACGAGGGAAATTTGCCGCTGCGCGATGCGGTTGAACAGGGCGGACTTGCCGACATTCGGCCTGCCTACAATGGCGACGACGGGAATGCTCATTTCTCTGTACCCGCTTGAGCCGAACCGCTGGCGCGAAATACGATGACACTGCGCGCCAAATAAATCGCCAAGGAAACAACCGCCAAACCGCCCGCCACCCACACGAGTTCGTTAAACGGCAGCCAGTTGATTTTGAGGAGAATGGCGACGACGAGCGCCATTTGCAAAAACGTGCCGACCTTGCCTGTCCAGTGCGGCGTCATTTTCACGGAACAGTTCATCATATAAAGCAGGGCAATGCCGAGAACTAAAAGAAAATCGCTTCCAACGACGACGACAACGAACCACAAAGGAAAATACAACAAGCCGGGCACGCGGATGAAGCTCAACACAAGCACAGCCGAGAGAATCAGCAACTTGTCCGCCAACGGGTCGAGAACCATTCCCAACCGGCTTTTTTGGTTGAAAAACCGCGCCAAAAAACCGTCAAGCGCATCGGAAATCGCCGCGATAAAAAACGCCCAAGCCGCAGTCCATCGGTAAGTCTCGCAAATCACGCCGCTTTTCGCGGCATCATGATAATAAAGCAACGCCGCGACAAAAACGGGGATGAGAAGGATGCGGAAAATGGTGATGTAGTTGGCGAGGGTCATGGGTGATGTTTAGGATCTTCAATCGAGAGGCATTTGCAGATTTTTCGCGCTAAATTGTCGGAAATTTCTCGATGACGCGGGACGGCTTCGATGTGACCTGTTTGAGGGTTGCACCAAAGAGAATGAGAACCGCCTTCTCTTTTGAGATAACAGCCATATTTGCGCAAATGCTTGAGTAAATAATGAAGTTTCACTCAACAGTAACAACTTGACGCATGGCTTTGCGCGGCATTCCTCGTAAAGTGTCTTTGCGCCTATCCTCAAAAATGAGCGCAATGGCTTCAGCTAAGCTTGCTTTCGCTTCGGCGGCAGATTTCCCTTGGCCGTTTGCCCCCGGCACTTCGAGGCAATAAGCAACGAACCATTCACCATCTTTTTCAATAATCGCTGTAAATTCGTTGTGCATAAACTAATTTTAGCGACTCATTTTGAAAATGGCAAGTTGGGTTAGAGAGCTTTTAGTTTCCCAACCGTCCTTTCTCCAGTTTGATTAGAGGCTCTAATTGCACCAAGTTAAAGAGCCTTTAATTTTCCAGCCGTCCGCTCCATCCTCTTCAAGACGCGATCTTGGCCCATGACTTCGAGCATGTGGTAGAGGGAGGGGCCGACTTGTTTGCCGGAGACGGCCATGCGGCAGGGGTGCACGAGCGCACCCGCTTTGACGCCGCGTTCGGCGGCGAGTTTTTTCAGGGCTTCTTCCGTGCTGGCTGCGTTAAACGATGTCAAGGCGCAGAAGCTTTGCAGCAAAGCTTCCAGCAAGGGAATGGTGTCGGGATTGGCGAGAATTTTTTTCATGCCTTCCGGTTCGTAAGAAAAATCTTCGTTTAAGAAAGGGTTGATCCAATCGGGCAAGTCGCGCCCGATTTTGATTTTTTCCTGAATGATGCCGAGGGCGGCTTCGAAGTATTGTTCATCTACATCAGGCGGCAGATGGCCGTGTTCCTTGAGAAAGGATTTGGCGAAGGCGATGAACTTTTCCCTCGGCAAAGCGCGCCAGTATTCACCGTTGATCCAGTAAACTTTGTTGAGGTCAAAACGCGCATTGCTGCGGTTGATTTGCGGCAGGTCAAATTTTTCGATCACTTCTTTAATGTCAATCACCTCGCGGTTGTCTTTAGGCGACCAGCCGAGGAGACATAGATAGTTCCGCACGGCTTCGGGCAAGTAACCCTGCGTCATGTATTCGCCGATGGACGCGCCTTCATCGCGCTTGCTCATTTTTGAACCGTTGGGGTTGAGAATGAGCGGAATGTGCGCATAGACGGGTGGCGTCGCGCCGAAGGCTTCAAAGAGGGCGAGGTGTTTGGGCGTGTTGGAAAGATGATCCTCGCCGCGAATGACGTGCGTGATGCCCATTTCGATGTCGTCCACGACGTTGACGAGGTGAAATATGGGTGAGCCATCTTTACGGCAAATGACTAAATCAGGGTCAGTCGTGCGATCAAACGTGATATCGCCGCAAATGAGATCTTTCACCACGCACGGCGTTTTCGGGATGCGGAATTTCACTGCGCCGTCTTCTTCGTAGGCTTTGTTTTCGTCGAGCAACCGGCGGATGTAGCGCGCGTAAATCTCGTCGCGCTGGCTTTGGAAATAAGGGCCGCGCTCGCCGCCGCCTTTGCCGTTCCAGACAGGGCCCTCGTCCCAGTCGAGCCCGAGCCAATCGAGTCCCTTGAAGATGATTTGGAGAGCTTCCTCCGTGTTGCGCGCTTTGTCTGTGTCTTCGATGCGGAGAACGAGCGTTCCGCCGCAGTGGCGGGCGTAGAGCCAGTTAAAAAGAGCCGTGCGCGCCCCGCCGGTGTGCAGCATGCCCGTGGGCGAGGGAGCGAAACGAACGCGAATTTTATTCATACTTTCAAAAACCTTTCCACTTCGTTGGCGTCTTGAATGATTTCCTGCCGGCTGTTGAATTTAGGATAGAGAAATTTGGAAGCGATGATGTTGTTTTGAGTGATGACAGATGCTTCCTGTAATCCATGAGCGGCTAGATGTTTTAACGTCGCGTGCAACAGCGCGGCGCCGTAGCCGCGGCAACGGTATTCTTCCAAAATGCAGATGCCCGTGACGAGTTGAGGGTCGGCGGCGGGGTGCGCTCCGCTGACGCCGACGATGCGCGAGCCGTCTTCAATCGCAAAAAAGGTTAGTTTTTCGTCGTTCACGCTACATTCAACAGCTTTTTGAACCTTAGCCAAACGCAGTTTAAGGCCGGTGCTCCAGCCTCGGCCTGTCATGTAAGCGCGCATAATGACGTCAAACGCCTCATGAACGCTTTCTTTGGCGTCCATCTGCCGCAATTGGATATGAGGGGGAGCTTGAAATTCGTAGTCGGGAAGATTTTTCAAATCCCACGTGAATCGAGTCCACTGGATAAAGAGCATAAACGATAAGTTTCCATTTATGAGATTTGATTGGCAAGGTATTTGTGCAGTCTTTTTACCGTTGATTCTTGGCCGAAACAGTGGCCTTATTTCCCGCCATGCATATTTTGATTCTTGGCGCGGGCTACGCTACCCGTCTTTATCCTTTGACGCTCAACCAGCCTAAACCGCTCCTGCCCGTGGCGGGCAAGCCGATGGTGAATTACGTTTTGGATAATTTAGCGCCCATTCCGAATATTGAAAACGTGTGCGTGGTGACGAACGCGAAGTTTGTTTCGCATTTCCAAAAATGGGCGGACGATTATCAAGCAAAGGAGCCTCGATTGATTTTTAAGGTGTTGAATGACGGCTCAACGGATGATTCCAATAAATTGGGCGCCATCGGCGATATTTATTTTTACCTGAAAACCGCGAATGTGAATTCGGATTTGATTGTCGTGGGCGGGGATAATTTATTCAGCAAATCGTTGGAAGATTTCGGCGCCTTTTGCCGCGAAAAAAACGCGCCTGTGCTGGCGGTTTATGACGTGGGCGATTTGGAGGCGATTAAGAAATTCAACAGTATTTCCATGGACGCCGAGGGGCGCATCACGTTTTTTGAAGAAAAGCCGAAAAATCCCACCAGCACTGTCACGGGCATTGCCCTTTACTTTTACCCCGCGCACATTTTGCCGATGATTCAACAGTATGTGGAAGAGGGCAACAATCCCGACCAACCAGGGCGGTTAATCCAGTGGCTCTACACGCGCACGCCGGTTTATACATGGCGCGTGCCGGGGTTATGGTTCGACATCGGCAGCAAAGAGATGCTGGAAGAGGCGAATAGGATTTTTTCTAATGGGTCTATTGAAGCGCAGACGCAGGCGGCGCGTTGACTTGGTCGCGCAAGGCGTGGAGTTCTTGATCAAGAATGCTGCCTTTTTGAGTGCGAATGCGCGATTCAGCGTAGCGGACGGCGTTTTGAGCCATTCCGTTTTGTTTGGCGTTTAGGAGGGCAATGACATAAGGGCGAACGAGTTTGTAAAAGAGGTAACTCCCGCCCTTGGCTTGAAATTTTTGGGCGAATCCGCGAAACGCGCGGTCGGCTTCATTCCACTTTTTCTTTTTAATGTGTTCAAAAACGGAAACGGTTGCGGCGTCTATGCCGATGTCAAAACGTCGGTATTGGTTTTCTTGAATGATATTTTGCAGTAGATTTTCCGCAACGGCGTTGCTTCCGCCTTGTTGGAGAACTTTCAGCATGGCGGTTTGGCCTTCTTCTTTAAGATCGGGATATTCTTCAAACTTTTTGATCCAAACCTTCCAGAACAGCCGTTGCTCTTCCAAAGATTCTTTGGAGATGGCTTGCGCTTTGGCTCTCCATGCGTCGAGAGAGTCAGGCAGCATATCAATGACGGAATCCAGCGCGGTGTTGTAAAAGAGTTCGTTGGAGTTCATGAGCGCCCAATTGAGAAGCAGCCGAGCCAACAGATAATTGGCGCGGCGTTCCGTTCCTTTGGAGAAAAATTCCAGTTCCGCATCGGTGATGACGCTCCACGTTTGCGGGTCGAGCGCTTGGCCGACAGGATAATTTTGTTCCCGGTAGCGGCCGCAGTCCAGTTCCCACGTTTCCTCATCTTTTAAATAACCAAACCAAGCGTGACCGCCGTCCCGTCCGAGGCCGACAAAGAAAAGAGTCGGCAGGCCGAAAGCTTTTCCGACGACGCTAGCGAAGTAAGCTTGGTCCACGCAAAGCCCGCCTTTGGCGAAGATGTTGGCGAGGGTGTAAGGGCCGTTGCGCCAGACAAATTGCCGCATGGGAATTCGTTTTGCGTCGTAGGGAACAAGGGCGAAGGCCTGGGCGAATTGGCTGCGCTGGAGGCGGACATTTTGTTGCGCCCAAGCAAGCTCGTTGATAGGAGCCGGTGTATCCACGACGAATTTCAGTTGGCTGACGGAAAGTTTGGAAGGGTCCAGCAGAAGTTTTCTTTTTTCATGGCTTTGGATGAAGAAATCGAAGAGTTGTTCCGGCGTTTGTTGAACGGGAAGTGAGAGGCCTGCGGCTATTTGGCTGTGCGGCCAGTTTTGCGGAAACGGTTGATCATAAACAACGGCAAAAGCGACGGCGAGGTCGGGATAGTTGCGAACGCCTCGGGGGTTGTGGGCGTAAAGGCGGCAAAGGATTTCAACGGCTTTGCCTGCTTGGTCTTGAGGCTGAAGAGAGGCGAAAAGGAGGAGGGGCAGCTCCTCATTTTGCGCCAGTTGAATGAAGGTGTCATAGTTGGCCTTATTTTGAAAAAAAGCGGATCGGGAGGAGTAAAGGCTCAACCATTTGCCAAGGGTGAACCATCGGGGAAAAGACGGGATGAGGTGCGCTAACTTGGGAGAGTTGCGGAATTGACGGCGTAGCTCCTCCAATATCCGCTGGGATTCCTTCGGAAGGCACAAGGGGCCGGTGTAGGAAGAACTCCACCACTCCTCTACCGTTGTTAAAACAGGGGGTGGGGTGGTTGTTTCAGCCTGCGCAAGAACGGGGAGAAAAAAAAGAAGGAGAAGGAATCTTTTTATTGTGGTCATACGGAGGGGGGAATCCAAAACGTCTGAAAAACGGTAGCTTGCGGGACAGCTTAGCGCAAGCGCGAGGTTGGCGATTTCATCTCAAATGGTTCGCTATTTTGCCGTCAAATTGTTAACTTCGCTCCTTTGTCGTGAAAGAAGAAATCCGCATCATTGGGGCGAGGCAGCACAATCTTAAGAACCTGACCGTCGCGCTTCCGCGTCATCAATTGATTGTGATGACCGGCCCGTCCGGTTCGGGCAAATCCTCGCTGGCGTTTGACACGCTTTACGCCGAGGGGCAAAGGCGTTACGCGCAGAGTCTTTCGGCGCGGGCGCGGCAGTTTTTGGAGCAGATGGACAAGCCGGATGTGGACGCCATCGAAGGGCTTTCGCCGGCGATTGCCATCGAGCAGCGCGCTTCCGTCGGCGGGCCGCGTTCCACGGTGGCTACAGCGACGGAAATTTACGATTATCTCCGCTTGCTTTACGTTCATTGCGGCCAGCGTCATCATCCGCAAACGGGCAAACCGTTGCGCCGACTGACCGCGCAAGAGATCGCAGATCAAATCATGGAGCATCCCGACGGCTCGCCGTTCCTTCTTCTCGCGCCTGTTGTGCGCGGGCAAATGGGAGGAGCGGCTGTCCTCGAACGGCTGCGGAAAGACGGCTATCTTCGCGCGCGTGTGAACGGTGTTTTTTGTTCTCTGGAAGAGCCGCCGAAGTTGTCAAAAAGCAAAGCGTGCGACATTGACGCGGTGGTGGACAGGCTCAAAGTCGCCACAGAGATTCGCCCGCGCCTTGCCGATTCGCTGGAGCTGGCGTTCAAGTCTGGCAAAGGAGTGGCGGTTGTTCACTGGCCGAATGACAAGGGCGAAGGCGGCGCGGACATGTGGGTGAGCAACGAGAATTTTGATCCGGAAACGGGCTATCATTTTCCTGAACTCGCCGCGCGCCACTTTTCTTTCAATCATCCTTTGGGCGCATGTCCGGCGTGTCACGGCCTCGGCGTTCAAGAGGATGAAAAGCCTTGCGCCGTTTGCGGCGGAGGGCGGCTGAAGCCGGAAGCCTTGGCTGTGACGATTCCCTCAAAAATAGGCGGTGCGGCAAAAGCCGTTGAAAAAAATATCACGGATTTTTGCCGTTTGACGATTGCCGAGGCGGCGGATTTCCTCGCCCACGCTTCGTGGACGAAGGAGCAGCGGAAGATCGCTTTTGAAGCCATTCATGGCATCGAGGAACGCCTGCGTTTTCTTCAAGAAGTGGGGTTGGCTTACCTCACATTGGACAGGGAGACGCGCTCTCTTTCCGGCGGCGAGGCGCAGCGCATTCGCCTCGCCACGCAGATTGGGTCAGGATTGACGGGCGTGCTGTATGTTTTGGACGAGCCGAGCATCGGATTGCATCCGAGCGACCAACAGCGTTTGCTTTCCAGCCTGAAACGGCTGCGCGACCTCGGCAACACGGTTGTCGTGGTGGAGCATGACGAGGCAACGATGCGGCAGGCGGATTTACTTCTCGACCTCGGCCCCTGCGCTGGAGCGAAGGGCGGCTATCTTATCGCGCAAGGAACAGCGCAGGAAATCCAAAAGCATCCGCAATCTCTCACAGGTCGTTATTTGTCTGGCGCGTTGAGAGCGGGTTCGGCCTGCCGTCGCGCGCCCGTCGGGAAGAAATGGCTGAAAATCATCGGCGCGCGGGAGCATAATCTCAAAAACATCAACGTGTCGTTTCCGTTGGGCCTGATTACCTGCGTCACGGGCGTGAGCGGTTCGGGCAAAAGCACGTTGGTGAATGATATTCTTGGCCGCGCTTTGTTCCGTCATTTTTATCGGTCAAAGGAAAAGCCGGGGGCGTTCGAGCGCATCGAGGGATTGAAGGAGTTGGACAGGGCTGTGATGGTGGATCAAGCACCCATCGGACGTTCGCCGCGCTCGAATGCGCTGACTTACACCGGCGCGTTTGATGTTCTCCGCGGTCTTTTCGCCAAACTTCCCGCTTCGCGCATGAGGGGTTACACCGCAGGCCGTTTCAGTTTTAACGCCGTCGGCGGGCGGTGCGAGCATTGCGAAGGCGATGGGATTAAAAAAATAGAAATGAGTTTTTTGCCGAACGCGAGCGTCACATGTCCCGTGTGCCAAGGCGACCGATTTAACCGCGAGACGCTGGAAATTACTTACAAAGGACGCAACATCGCCGAGGTTTTGCGCCTTACCGTTGGCGAGTGTTTGGAGCTTTTCCAGAACATTCCCGCGTTGCGCGTGAAGTTGGAAACGTTGGCGCGCGTGGGGCTGGATTATTTGCCCGTGGGGCAGGCCGCGCCGACTCTTTCGGGCGGCGAGGCGCAGCGCGTGAAGCTGGCGGCGGAATTGTCCAAGCGCGCCGAGGGACGCTCTCTTTTTATTTTGGACGAACCGACGACGGGACTGCATTTTGCGGAGATTGACGTTTTGTTGCGCGTGTTGACGGAGTTGCGCGATGCGGGGCATACTTTAATCGTCATTGAACATCAACTCGACGTGATCCGATGCGCCGATTATGTTATTGATTTAGGGCCGGGCGGCGGCGAAGCGGGGGGACGTGTGACGGCGGCGGGCACGCCGGAAGAAATTGCGGCTTGCAAGGAAAGTCAAACGGGAGTGTTTTTAAAAAAGAACACATGAAGAAAATTTTTTGCAGCATGGCTTTGTTTTTGGCTTTTGCCGCGCCGATGTGGTCGCAACCAAACCCCGACCAGTCGGGGCAGAAGCCTGCGGCGGAGGAAAAGCGCGCTTTTGATTACGCCAAGCGCGCGTTCCAAGACAAGCTTTACGATGTCGCTGCGGAAAAGCTGGAGCAGTTTTTGCGCGCTTACCCGCAAAGCGCGTCGCTGAACGAAGTTTCATGGCTTTTGGGCCAGTCGCTCTATTTTCAAGGGAAATACGAGGCGGCTCTGGCGGTTTTTCAAAAACAAAGTTCCGCGCCGATTGCAGGCGGGGATGGAAAGAAAACGCCGGTTAAATTTTGGGAAGGCGAAACGTTGACTGCTTTGAAACGTTGGCCGGAAGCGCGAACGGCGTACCAACAGTTTCTCCAATCCGACCCGCAGAGCGAGCAAGCGACGCGCGCGAGGCTTGCTTTGGGCTACGCGCTTTTTCAGGAAGGAAAAAGGAGGGAGGCTCTTGACGTTTTGCGGGAGATGGAAAACGCGGGGATCAAGAATGGCCTTGCTCAAAAAGCGGCGTTGCTGCGCGCGCAAATTTTGCTGGCCGACGGCCAGCTTTCGCAAGCCAAGGAATCACTCAATAAACTGATTTTGCAAAAGCCGGAACCCTCTGTCCTTTTTGAAGCGGCTTACTGGATGGGCGAGATTTTGTTAAAAGAAAACAAACCGGACGAGGCGCTGGATTCTTATCACAAAATCACGTCGGGCGAGCGCGTTTCTTCCAAGGCGCTCTTGTCGCAAGCGTGGTTCGGCGCGGGCGAGGCGTTGTACGCCAAGAAGGATTGGGGCGAGGCCGCGGACGCTTTTGAGCAGGCGTTTCGCACGGAGGAAGACCCGCAGCGTTTGCGGGCGGCGATGCAGCGGTTTTTGGATTGCCACCGCGAAAACCAAAGCCTTTCTTCCGGCACTATCCGCTTGCGCGAGTTCGCCAAGGAAGCGGGACAGCCCATCGCGCTCTACGCCATAGGCCAGTCTTTTCAGCAAGCAGGCAACACGGACGCCGCTATTGCCGAGTTGGACGGTTTGATCAAAGCGTATCCCAACTCCAAATGGGCGAACGAAGCGCAGTTGTTGATGAGCAGCATTCTGACGAAAACGGGCGAGACGCAGGCGGCCATCAAAATTCTGAATAAGCTTACGGATAAAAACCGCGACGCGCAGTTTCGTTTGGCGGAGCTTTATTTCAGCAATGGTCAATATGCGGAAGCGGCGGAAACGTATCGCCAGATTGCCCAATCCAAAGACAAGGACGCTTCTTTGGAACAGGCTCTTTTCAATGCCGCTCTTTCCTTTGCCAAAGCGGGAAAGAAGGAAGAATTTGCCAAAACCGAAAAAAGTCTTGCCGAGGCTTTTCCGCAGAGCGCGCTGCTTCAGAGCATCGCCTTAGAGGAGGCGCGGCTTTTTGAGGAAGCCGGAGACGGCAAGAGCGCGCGGGAGGCGTTGCAGAAATTCATTCAAGCCAACCCGCGTCACGAATTATTGCCGCAGGCGATTTTTTCGTTGGGAGTGTCGTTTTATCAAGAGGGAAATTATGCGGAGGCCGCCCAAGCGTTTCGCCGCGTTGAGGCGGAATTTGCCGCCGCGCCTCTTGCGATGGAAGCGGCTTACCGCCGGATTTCATCAGAATTTAGATCGGATAAAATCAACATAGACGCCGCGCGCGCGCAATACACCGATCTGCTTTCCAAAAATCCGGATCACGAAATGGCGCCGGCGATTGCATTCCAAATCGCGCAAAGTTATTACGAGCAACAAAACTTCGGCGACGCAGAGAAAACGTTCCAGAAATTCGCCGAGAAATATCCCAAACACGCTTTGGCGGGCGAGGCTCTTTATTACGCGGGACGATCGCTCATGTGGTTGACTAATTATGACGCCGCTATCGCTGTGTTTGAAAAAATCGGCGAAAGCTCGCCTCTCAAAACAGAAGCGCGTCTTGCGGAAATTGATTGCTACCGCCAATCGGGGAAATTCGACGCCGCGCTCAAAATCGCCAATTCGCTTCTTTCATCGGAACCAAACGGGCGCGACGCGACGGCCAAATCTTTTTACCTCGAAGCCATGTTGCGCAAGGCCAACCTCCTTTTCACGTTGGCCGGAGAAAACGCTTCGCTTTACGAACAAGCATTGCAAGCCGCGGAGGCTGTCCTAGACTCGGACGGCGCGAATCTTGCCCAAAAAAACGAGGCGGGTTTTATCAAAGGCAAATCTTTGGAAAAACTGAACAAGCCGGACGAAGCGTTGAAGGCTTACATGGACGTCGTTTATGGCAAACTCTTGCCGTCGGCTTCCAGCCCCGCGCAGCCTGAATATCGTTGGTTCACCCGGTGCGGCGTGGAGGCCGCGCAAATAAAAGAAAACGCCAAAGATATCCGTTCCGCTATCGCTATTTACCGCATTTTGGAGCGTTTCGGCGGCCCCAACCGCGAAGAATTTTCCAAAAAAATCGAAGACCTTCGCACGCGCTATTTCTTTTGGGAAGATGAATAAAGACGCTTCAGTTCCTTTGCCCGACGGGGAGGCGATTCAAAAACTTTTTGAAAAGATCGCCCCGCGTTACGATTTTTTTAACCATCTTCTAAGCGGCGGTTTGGACATTTACTGGCGGCGTATGTTAGTGCAGGAAACCATGCGGCACGCTCCGCAACGAATTTTAGACATGGGAACGGGGAGCGGCGATGTCGCGCTTGCGTTGATGAAGGCGGGTGGGCAAGTCCTCGGCGCGGATTTTTCTGCTCCTATGCTTGAAAGAGCGCGTGCCAAGGGCGTTAAGGAGCTCGTGCTGGCGGACGCGATGAACCTTCCCTTTGCCGACGCCTCTTTCGACGCCATCACGCTTGCCTTCAGTTTGCGCAATTGGGCGGACCGCTTGAAAGGGCTGCGCGAAATGAGGCGCGTTTTGTGCGTCGGCGGACGGCTTCATGTTTTGGAATTTTCACAGCCTTGGAAAATTTTAAAGCCGTTTTACCGTTTGTATTTGAACTATGCCGTGCCGTGTTTGACGCATTTGGTCGGCCATTGCGCAGAGCCGTATCATTATTTAAGCTCCTCCGTTCAATCTTTCCCCTCGCAGCACAAACTGTGCGACATGCTAAGGGAGGCCGGTTTCCGAGAAGTTTCTTATCGCAACCTAACCGGCGGCGTGGTCGCTTTGCACCAAGGGCTGGCTTAACCTCTCTTCACCTTTTCGCGCAGTTCGCGGGTTTGAGCGTTCACGTTGTTAAATTCTTTGGCGTCGAAAGCGGAAGGGCAGGGAAGCAATTTAGTTTTGAATTGTTCAATGGCTTTTAAAGCGCGCTGGAGTTTATTTTGCGGCATGGCGCAAAGCGTGTCGAAGCTGATTTCCACGCACGCGGGATTATGACAAACGAGAATCATGTCCTCGCCCGCTTCCACGGCCAGCCGCGTCGTTTCCGCGCTGCCGTAGGCGTTCGCTATGGCGCCCATTTCGATGTCATCCGTCATCACGAGACCGCGATAGCCCATTTCTTCGCGCAGCAAGCCTTGAACGATTTTCGGCGAGAGCGAGGCGGGGAAGGGCTCTTTGTGCCACGCGGTGAAGTGGCCGTGTCCGATCATCATCGCTTCCGCTTTGGGAAGGAAAGCGCGGAAGCTTTGCAGCTCTTCTTTTTCAATTTCTTCGCGTGTTCGGGAGATCAATGGCAGCGCGCCGTGCGGGTCTTTTTCGCAAAACGTGTAACCGGGAAAATGCTTGGCCGTTCCCATGACGCCAACGCTCTGCATGCCCTCTAAAAAAGAGGAGGCGTTGGTGATGACTTCTTGCGGCGTTCGGCCAAAGCAGCGTCCGCGCAGGGAATTCTCCGCGTCATCAGCCGGTGAAAAATCAATCACAGGCGCGAGATTGAGATTCAAGCCGAACAGCGCGAGCAGTCGCCCCGTCAATTCTCCGTGCAGCCGATGCCATTCGATTTTTCCGGCGTCGCGCAATTCCTGCGCGCTGGGCGGTTCCTCGCCGATCATTTTGAGGCGGGACACCCGCCCTCCTTCCTGATCAATGGTGAAGACGGGGGGGACGGCGCATAAGCCGCGCAGTTCCGCGACGAGGCGGAAAAGTTGTTCCGGCGAGGCAAGATTGCGATGAAAAAAAATGAAACCGCCCGGCTGAATTCTTTGGATGAAACGGCGCAGGGAATCCGTCAATTCAGGCCCCGGCACGCCCATGATGATGATTTGCCCGCAAGAAGATGTGGTCATCTGATTTTTAACCTGCATTTCTCACAAAAGGTTGTGAGAAATGCACCCGAAGGGCAGCTCTTTCAAGAGAAAGAGCTGGGTTAACCCCGCCCCTTCTAAATAAGCTGCTGCGCCTCCTACATTGTTTTTTCTGTTTTACTATAATTTTAGCTTCATTTTTCATGCTTTTCGGAAGGAGCGGTTCGGCTACTGCCGAATGAATTTTTCACGAACTTGTGAAAAATTCAGGTTAACATAGAGGGCGTGCTTGCACAGAATTATTTGAATAGGTTATGCTTTTCCGTTTATGCAAAAGTGCGCGCTTTATTTGGGAGAAACGTTTGAGCATTCGACCGCTCGCCATCGAGCGGAAGCCTTGAGCCGCCTTGGGTGGGAGGTGACATTCATTAACCCGATTTCTTTTACCCCGCGCGTGTGGCCTATTCCCGGAATTTTTAATCGGCTAGGCAACGTCGGTTTGCCGTGGTTAGTGGAGCGCGGTGTTTTATCGCAAATCGGCAAGGCGCCTTTTGATCTTGTTTGGGTGGATGGGGGATCGTTGGTGGGGCCGTCTCTTTTGAAAAAATTGTCGCGTCAGGGCGGCGCGCTGGTGAATTATAATCTTGATGACCCTTTCGGCGGGCGCGACGGCAATGCTTGGCGCGTTTATCTCAAGGCCGTTCCCTTTTATGATTTATTGGCTGTTGTGCGCGAAGAAAACGTGCAAGAAGCCAAAGCCCTCGGCGCAAAAAAAGTGAAGCGCGTTTTCAGAAGCTACGATCCCGTCGCCCACGCGCTGCGTCCTCTTACCGCAGAGAATCAAAAGCGTTGGGCGTCGAAGGTCGTGTTCATCGGCACATGGATGCCGGAGCGCGGCCCATTTTTCCGCCGTTTGCTTGAATTGGGCGTGCCGTTGACTCTTTATGGAAACGATTGGGAAAAAGCGCAGGAATTTGAATTTTTGCAACGGGCGCGGAAAGGAGCGGGTTTATGGGGGGATGATTATGCGTTGGCCATTCAATGCGCGAAGGTTTCTTTATGTCTTCTTTCCAAGGGCAACCGCGATTTGCACACGCAGCGTTCTTTGGAAATACCCGCTCTGGGCGGATTGCTTTGCGCCGAGCGAACGAGGGAACATCTCGCGTTGTATGAAGAAGGCAAGGAAGCTCTGTTTTGGGAAACGCCGGAAGAATGCGCGGAGGTTTGTCGCAGGGCGATAGCAGAGCCGGAATGGGCGGTGTCTATCGCGGCGGCGGGGCAGCGCAAGGTGAGAGCATTAAAGCTTTCCAATGACGAAGTTGTTGCTTCGATTTTACAGGAATTAAATCTATGAACTATCGCCAACGCCTTTACGAGGGTTACGTTTCGCACAATAAAAAGTTTTTGAATGAAGCCATGAGCGCGGGCCAGAGCGAACGCAATCTCGCCAATTTACGCCGCGCGTTTTGCCGTTGGTTGAAAGATGTGCCGCGCGACGGAGCGGTTTTGGACGTGGGTTGCGGGAGCGGAGCCGTTCTAACTTTTTTGAAAAAAGAAGGTTTCACGCGCTTGCACGGCATTGAGTTGAGCCAAGAACAAGTCGCGCTGGCGCAGGAGCGTTTTTCTGAAGTTGTCTGCGCCGACGCATTGGAATATCTGCCGCATCACAAGAATCAGTTTGCGCTGATTTGCGCGTTTGATTTGTTAGAGCATTTCACGAAGAACGAGGCGTTCGATTTTCTTGAAGCCGCGCGCGACGCTTTAGTCGCCGGCGGCAGATTGCTGCTTCAGTTGCCGAACGGGGATTCGCCGTTTGTCGGTTCCATCGCTTTTGGCGATATGACCCACGAGACCACTTACACGGCGGTGAGTTTAAGGCATCTTTTGCTGACGTGCGGTTTTGAGCATATCCAATTTCAAGAACACGGCCCGCAATCCACTTCTTTATGGGGCTGCGTTCGTTGGGCTTTGTGGCAAATGATAAGGCAAGTTTTGAAATGTGTTCATCGCGTGGAAACAGGCGGCGTTTCCACCGGCATTTACACCCGCGTCATGCGCGTCACGGCGACGAGGAAGTGAAGTGATTCGGAAAATTAAGCAGAGCAGGCTCCTCGCCAGTAATGTGCGGCGCGCGGTTTCCCAAAGTTTGACGTGGGAAGTCATTTTGGCGGCAACTGCTTTTCCCGCGTCTATTCTTCTGAACCGGGCGTTGGGCGCGGAAGACAGGGGCTTGCTCGCTCTTGTGGCGCTTATTCCGACGACTTTTTTTGTTCTCGGTTCCTGCCAATGGGATCGGTTGGTCAAGGGGCTGCTGACGTCGGGCAAAATGTCCAGCGCGGAGGCGTGGCGCGTGACGAAGCATTACACCTTCAGACTGACGCTCATTTTTTTGCCGATCAGCATTCTTTGCGGTTTGATTTATACCGCCGTACCGTGGAGTCATCGTTGGATGAGCGTTGTTTATAGTTTCACATGGCCCGTTTATTTTCTCGCCGGTTCGTTGGGGGCGATTTTTTTGGCATCGAGCGGCATTGCCGGCCAATACTGGATGCGCGTCGGGCTGCAAGGAAGCTATCTCGTCATCCTCATCGGCATGTTTCTCACCCGAACCGTTAGCGTTTTTCACGTCATCCTTGCTTATTTTTTTATGCAGATTATTTCGTTGGCCTTTGGCTTGTTTATGCGCAAGAAGCTGCTTTCCGGCGCGCAACAATCTGCGAATCCTTCATTCAAGCCGCTTGTCAAAGGGTTCTTTCCTTTCGCTATGGAAACGTTTAGCACGAAAGCGGACACATGGGCGTTTTCCTTTTTTTCCAATGTCGCGTCATTGGGCAGTTATGCGGCGATCACCGCTTTATTGCTGCCGCTCAATTTGCTTTCCAGCTCTTTGTTGACGGGCGCAACGGCGACGTTGAATTGGAAAAATCATGCGGCGGTGCGCAGTTATTTGATCAAAAGCGCGGTTCTTTTAAGCGGCTTTGCGGCGTTGATTGGCGCGGGAGGTTTTTTCGGAGGAGCATGGGTCATCGGAGGGATTTTAGGAAAAAGTTTTGCTTTGTCGGCTTGGATGATTCCTTGGATCGCGGCCATTGTTTTGGCTAATGCCTGCGCTAATCAATTTCACATGGCTTTGCAACTTTCAGGCAGGCAAGATAGTTATCTCCTCATTCAAACCGCCGAGCCTGTGGCGCGTTTGAGTGTTGTTTTGCTTTTAGGATGGGGAATGGGCACTATTGGCATTTTTATGGCTATGATTCTGATTTCTTTGCTTAAAAGCGTTGCGTGCGGTTGTTGGATGCATAAAGGTTAAATTATGTCAGGTTCTTCTTCTTCCGTTACTCAAACTTGGCGTGAAACGTTGAAAACGACGGGATATGAACATTCCTGCCGCAATAAAGAAGAGTTTCACCAGCTTCAACAATTGCCTTTTGTGTGGCGCGTTATTTTGAAACGCACGAGATTAAAACCGGCGGCGGCTTTATTTGAACTAGGCTGCGGCGGCGGCATTTACCTCGCGAGCCTCGCTTTGCAAGGGTTCGTGACGCACGGCATTGACGCTTCGTCTGAAGTCATCGTGCGAGCGCAATCCTTTTTGCAGGAAGTCGGGCAATGGCAGCCGATTCAGGCGACGTGCGGCGTGGCGGATATTTTTGACTACGTTCCCACTCATTCTTACGATATGTGTTTTCACTTCGGCGTTGTGGAACATTTTTTAGAGGCGAAAGATCGTTTGGCCATTTGGCAAAAACTGGCGGCAATGACCAAGCCCGGCGGTTGGGTGGTTTCCGTTGTTCCCTGCGGCGCGCATTTCATGCGGAAGCTCATTCGAGAAAAGAAGCTCGGCGGTTACAATGTTCCTGAAATGGATTACGATTGCCGTCTTCACAGGGAGGAATTTTTGCAAGCGGGGCTAACTCGCGTCCGTTGCATTCCTCACAATTATTTCGCCTTTTTACACATGCATCCGCACCCGTTTGTTTCAAAAATTCTTTACCCGTTTCTTTTTCTTTCCAGCCAAGTGTTGAGTTTCTTGCCGATGCCGGGTTGCTTAAAACAAAAAGCGGCGAACACTCTCATTGTCCTAGGCCAAAAAAGGCGCGCATGAAAGTGACGATTGTGGTGGGCGGGCGCTGGCACGCTTTTGATTTGGCAAGGGAACTGCATCAACTTGGCCATTTGCATCGCCTCATTACCAACTATCCCAAATTCAAAACGCGGCAGTGGCAGATTCCGGATGAGAAAGTTGTCAGTCTCCCTTTTTCCTTCATGGCGGAACGCATGATGCGTCATCTAGGGGGCGAACAGTTCGTCATGCGCGCGCAATACTTCATCCACCGCGGCTTTGCGGAAGCGGCGGCGAAGCGCTTGGAGGGGAGCGACATTGTTCACGGTTGGTCCAGCTTTTCCGAGCCGTCCATTCAATGGTGCCGCGCGCGCGGCATTCCTTTTATCCTTGAGCGCGGCTCTGCTCACATGAGCGCGCAGTGCGAACTATTAAGGCAAGAAAGGGAGCAGACGGGCGAGCGTTCGCCGGAAACGCATCCTCAAATCGTGGCGATGGAATTGCGCGAATATGAAATGGCTGATCGCGTCGCCGTTCCCAGCAGGTTTGTAGAATCCACGTTTCATCAAATGGGATTTCCGGCGGAAAAACTTCTTTACAATCCTCTAGGCGTCAACCTTCAACATTTTCAGCCCGGAACGAAAGAGGACGCTGTTTTCCGCGTCATTTATGCGGGTGCGATGTCCATGCGCAAAGGGATTCGCTACTTTGTGGAAGGTTTCTTGCGCGCGGATTTGCAGGGTAGTGAACTGTTGCTTATCGGCGGAAAATTAAAAGACACGGAACATTTATTAAAGGGCAAAGACGGTTGCATTCGTCGGCTGGAGCACGTTCCGCAAGCGGAGCTTGTTCGTCATTACCAACAGGGCAGCGTATTTGTGATTTCCAGCGTTGAAGAAGGCATGGCGATGGTTCAAGCGCAAGCGATGGCATGCGGTTTGCCTCTCATTTGCACAACAAACACCGGTGGCGAAGATTTGCTGCAATTATCTTCACCGGACGCGGCGCCTCAAAATCACGGCGCAATCAAGGAATATCCGGCGGGTTATGTGACGCCTATCCGTGATCCCGAAGCCATCGCATGGTGCTTAAAAGAATTGAAAGACAAACCGCAACTCTTGCGTGAAAAAAGCGAAGCTGCATTGCGCATTCGCTCCAGTCGGCTGGATTGGCGCGCTTATGCGGAACGGGCTGTGAACGTGTATCAAAACCTTAGCAAAGGAACAAAGTGATGCAAACGGACGCTCCTCAATACGTTCTTCCTTCGTTCACTATTCAACCTTTTTTGAGGCGCTTGGATTTTGTGATAACGATTTTGCTGTTGCTTTTTCTTTACACCGTTTTTGTCGCCAATAAGGAAATTTTGTTTTTACCTTCCAGCAATCAGGTTGCTGTATTTTTGTTTGGAGTGGGGGCATTGGTGTTAATCGGTTTCAAGCGTTTGCGTTTGTCTCGGTCTTCTTTTGGCATTTTGTTATTGAGCGTGGCCACACCGGCTGCGTGCGTTTTGACAACGATTCTTGTGCAGGGCCGCAGTCCTTTAGATAAAAGCTTGCTTTCTTTTTTCTTTCGTTTTGTCGGTCTTGCCCTGTTTTGTCTCATGGCAGCGGTGACAGACCCGCCTTTTAAACCAAGGCATTTAAAATGGTTAAACATTTTTTTTGTGGGAATCGCTTTGGCCATGATTTGGAAGTTTAGAGATTATGGCGATTACATGGGGCGCATGAGTTTTGTGGAGATTAGCACCAGCAGCGCTTACTTTATCGCAGGCCTTGCTCTTTGCAGTCTTATTGTTTTTCGAGACGCCATTTTAAAGAGGAGCATTTTAGAATACATGTTATTGATAATGAGTTTGGCAGCTTGTTGCTTCTTCGTTTTTCAAACAAAGACTCGAGGAGGTGTGTTAGCTACGGCGTTTATTATTGCTGTTTGGTTGATGGGGCAATTGCCGCGCGCGCGCGCGTTGTTGTTCAATAAAAAATTTATGGCGGTTGTGATTTTAGCAATCACAATGATATCTTTGTTGGGCGTTCAGTGGGAAAATTTGTTTTACTCCGTTATCAAAGGAAGCAGTTCCTTGGTGGGGCGGGAAGAGTCGGCAGTAGGTGAAAATGAGTCGAGATTTGTTATTTACGATGAGTTCATCACATGGACCATGGAAGACCCATCGGTTCTTTTGACGGGAATAGGTTATCCTTCCACGGAAATAGGCGACGCCGCCATGTCGGGAGAGTTTTTCACCGCGCCGCATAATTTAATTTTAGGGGCTCTTTATTTAGGAGGAATAGCTTATTGTTTATGTTACTTAATTTTAGCTGTGGTCGTGTGTTTAAAAACGTTTAATTTGGAAAGTTTGCTTTCCCATCTGCGTCTACCTGAACTGGAAATGCAGGTGGTTTCGATTTCTGCTACCTGCGCCATTCTTGTTTTTTTTGTTACAGCTCTGACAGAGAATTTTCCTTATTTGTTTAACAGTTGGGCTATTTATTTTCCTGCGGGCATACTTTTTTTCCTTGCGGCTGTGGAAGGGCGGGTGCGGAACGACAAGGCCGTTTTTGAACGGGCGCAGGCTCATTCTGAAATTTTGTTTTCGGGTAAGACGCTTCTCAAAACCGCCGAAAATGAATGAAGGAGATACTCATTTTTCATCAAGGGTCTTTGGGGGACACGATTATTTGCATCCCCGCCATTCGCGCCATTCGTCGGCATTACGGAGAAGACGCTAAAATTACGCTTTTGCATGAACAAAAGGAGGTGTTGCGCGTGCAACCTCAAGAAATTCTCGGACCTAATGTAAGAATAGACGAGTACGCTTCTTATCAAACTTTTCAACACGGCAAATGGAGGCAACTGAAAGAGTATGTTTCTTTGTGGCTTAAATTAAGGAAAGGGCGCTATGCCGCCGTCTTTTATTTGCTCACCAACACAAGAACCGTTTGGCAAGCGCGGCGGGACAAAGCGTTTTTCGCCGCTTGCGGCATTCGTCAAAAAATAGGCTTTGATCGTCGCGGCGTTTCAAGCCGCGTTCGTCGGATGCAAGAAGGGCGCGTCGTTCAATACGATCACGAAAGCCAGATTCATCTTCAACGCTTGCGCGAGGCCGGTATCAACATTTCTCTTGAGCAAGACATCAGCAAGCCATTTTTGCTTCTTTCAGAAAACGCAATTCAAAGGGGAGACGCATGGTTGAAAGAGCAGGGGTTAGACGCCGGCGTTCCCTTGATTGCCATTGCGCCCGCCACAAACATGCCGAGCAAGCAATGGCCGGTAGAGCGATTCGCCGCCATTGTAGAAAAGCTGATGGATTGGGAAAAAGCGCATCTCGTTTTTTTGGGCGCGGCGTCGGACAATTTACTCATTAAAAAAATTTGCCAAGGCAAACCGCGCTGTCATAACGCGGCGGGCATGTTAAGCCCGTTAGAGTCCGCTGCGGTAATCAAACGGTGCAAATTCATTTTTGGATTAGATACCGGAACGGTTCATCTTGCGGGAGCGCAGGGCGTGCCTTGCCTCGCCTTGTATTCGGAAAGAAATTATCCCGGCCAGTGGGATCCCACGGGAGAGGGGCACATCCTTTTAAGAAATCCTGTAAAATGCCAAGGGTGCGGTTTGGCGGTTTGCAATCAACCCGGCCATCCTTGCATGAACGGCATTTCTGTGGAGGAAGTTTGGAAACATATGGAAATAATGGCGGGGTGTTGGAGTTTGTTGAATTGATTGCAACTCGGTGATTGTTTTTTAAAAGATGAAAATCCTTCATTATATTCCCACTTACGCTCCCGCATGGAAATTTGGCGGGCCGGTGCAAAGCGTCGCGCGGTTGTGCGAGTCGCTAGCTGCTTTGGGCCATGAGGTGCATGTCTTCACCTCCAACGCTGGATTGGAGCAAGACGCCTCGCTGCCATTGGATCGGCCAGTGGAGCGCAACGGCGTTTTTGTCACCTATTTTGCGCGCGAACGCGGCATGGGCATCAAATGTAGCGGTATGGAAAAAGCCGTTCGTGAAAAAATCGCGGATTACGACGTTTTACATGTCACCGGCGTTTGGCAGAGGACAAGTCCTGCGGCATGCCGCGCTGCCTATGAACAAAAAATTCCTTATATCGTTTCCCCGCGCGGCGCGCTTGGGCCTTATTCATGGCGGCAAAAAACGCTAAAGAAACTCATCTATTATTTTTTAGTTGAACGAGACAATTTAAAAAAAGCCGCAGGATTGCATTACACATCCTTGATGGAAAAAGAGGAGTGTTTTAAGACGTGGGGGAACAAACCTTTTTGTATCATTCCGAACGGATTGGATTTTTCCCAGTGGCGGCGCGATGAGGCAGGAAGGGCGCGTTGGAGAGAAAAATTAGGAATAAACGAGAAAGAGCGCCTATTTTTGAACGTCGGACGGCTGCACCATAAAAAAGGATTGGATTTATTGCCGGAAGCATTGCAGGGGGTGAAGCATTTTAATTGGCGCATGGTGTTTGTAGGCGAAGACGATGATGGAACGAAGGGACGTTTAAGGTCTGCTTTCCAAAAATACGGTTTAGCGGAACGGCTCGTTTTTTTGCGGCAAATTTCTCCTGATGAATTACCCTCTATTTACTCCGCCGCAGATTTGTTTATTTTGCCCAGCCGACATGAAAATTTTGGCAATGTTGCGTTGGAAGCCTTGGCTTGTGGATGTCCTGTTGCTCTTTCTGACCAGGTTGGCGCAGGCTGTGAGCTTGCCGTTTCCGGCATGGCTTATATTTTGCCAAGAATAGCCGCAGAGTGGATTCAATTGTTTGAGAAAATCTTAGAAGAAAAACAAATTTACGCCGGAAAAGATGTTCGCGAATGGTTGTTGCAGCGTTTTGCGCTTGATCAAAATGCTCGCGATATGGCGGCTTTTTATCAAGAAATTCTAGGCACCCCTTTATGAAAATACCCTTGTGTCCTCTTTGTGGTTCGTCGTCGACCAAACTTCGTTGGCAGAATGTGAGGGGGCATGATGTTTTTGAATGCGGCGATTGCGCTTTTTTGTTTTTGCATCCCATGCCGACACAACAGGAATTAGAAGCCCATTATTCAAAAAATTATTTTATGAATACTGTTGCGCGCGAGAGCGAGGATTTACTTCAGTTGGCATCTTCCTCCAAACAGATCAGAGAGGCTGAACAGTATAAAAATCTAATTTCGCGTTTTTCTCCAACGACGCAAACAGTTATCGAGATTGGTTGTTCGTGGGGTTATTTGCTTTATAACCTCAAGCAGTTTGGATATTCCGTCCAAGGATTTGAGTTGAGCACGACGACCTCTCGCATCGGCAGCGAAAAACTCGGTGTTCCCATTTTTACCGGTGCTTTTGAAAAACAGGAAACTCTCGTGGATGTCATCATCCTGCGCCACGTTTTTGAACATGTGCCTGATTCCATCTCGCTTTTAAAAGCCATCGTAGATTCCTTAAAAAAGGAAGGTCTTTTTATTCTTGAAGGCCCTAGCCTCAGCTCTATTTCATCTTGTATTTTCCAGAGCCACGTTTCGTGGGTCTCGCCGCCTGATCATGTGAATTTCCCCAAGATTCACCCATTAGTTTGTGCCATGGAAAAACTGGGTTTTGAAACTCTATACCGCACGACAAGACGCGGACGGGGCATTTCTGTATTTCATCAGATGCTTCTATGGGGCGTCGCGCTTGTAATGGGTGGCAAAGAAAACGCCAAGAGTCATCTTGGCGGAGTAAACGACCCGTCGCCTCGCTGCGGATTAAACGTTTTGAAAAAGATGGCGTTGGGAGCGGCTTGCTCACTAGACTGGCTTACACGCCCGGTTAGCTGGATTCTTTCCAAAATGTTAATGGAAGAAGAAATGCTTTTGGTTTTTAAAAAGAAGTAGTTTTCATGGAGAATTTTCGAGCGCAATGCAATGTTGTTGTCCTGACCAAAAACGAAGAGCAAACGCTGGCGCAGTGTCTGGCGTCCTTGCATTGGTGCGGTGAGATTGTTGTCGTGGATTCCGCAAGCGTTGACCGCACGGCGCAAATCGCCCGTGAAATGGGTGCGCGCGTTTTAGAACACGTTCAACAAGGCGTTTTCAAAATAGACGAGCAGCGCAATTGGGCGTTGGAGCACGGCGGCTTAAAAGGGGAATGGGTTCTCTTTTTAGACGCAGACGAGGAAGTGACGGACGAGCTCGCGCGCGAAATCCAGCGCGTCTGCAACGCCGCGCCCGCGCCTTACAACGCTTATGAATTAACGCCGAAATATCTTTTCTGGGGACGCTGGCTCAAGCGCACGCAGGGCTATCCCAACTGGCACGCGCGTTTGCTCAAACTAGGCGAGGGGGTTCGCTTTGAAGGCGGCGTGTGGGAGCATTTTTCCGGCAATGCGCGCGTGGGGAAAATCCGTGTTCCTTATAACCACTACGCTAACGCCAAAGGCCTTTCCGACTGGCTCGCGCGGCATGACCGTTATTCCAGTTGGGACGCGCAAAAGACGGTCAGTTATTTAGAATCCAAAGACGCGGCGGCCTTGGGCACCTCTCGCAAACTTTTCTTGCGCGAGTTAGCGGCGCGGTTTTGGTTTTTGCGGCCTTTCGCTCGTTTTTTTCAAATGTATTTCTACCGTCTCGGTTTTTTAGAAGGATTTTCCGCTCTCGTTTTTTGCTCGCTCA
>JAZDII010000036.1:0-3617 GCA_043805085.1 bacterium | reverse complement strand
AAGTCCGCGCGAGCCGGATTGCAAAAAAGGCGCGGATGAAACGATTAAAAAAATGATTCCTAAAGCTATAACGAGACCGCGTTTCGCTTTCCAGACGAGTTTGCTTAAACGCGCGCTGTTTGCGAGCATGGCGCGCAAACTAGCGAGCGAAAAGATATGTTCGGTTTCTCCATTCGACATATAAGCATCGTAATTATATCCGTTCCGAGGCTTTAATTCTATAGAATAGGAGAAATCCAAACCCACCGAAATGTACCGATCGGTACATTTCGGTGGGTTTTAGAATTTGATATATCGTACTCCGCGAGTTTTATCGGGAGTTCAAAAAATCTTCCAATCGTTCGCGCGCATCCGGATCAAAGTGCATGGCGAGGATAGCGAGCATGATATTTGGCTGGCGAAGTTGGCGTTTGAGGCACATGTCTTTCAACTGCGGCCACGGTGTCGGCACAAGTTCGATTTTTTCTCCGGCGTCAAGATGCGGGCCGGCGCCATTGTGGAGGCCGGAAGCTATGAACAGTGTTTCATCAAAAAGGTTCTTTCCTTTGTTTTTCAAATGGTGCCATTCCATCCAGCGTTCGGCTTTGTAGCCGTTTTCTTCTTCCAGTTCGCGTTTAGCGGCATCGAGACACGCCTCTCCGTGATCAAGGCGGCCGCCGGGAAAATCCATAAACGGGCCTTTATGCGGCTGAACCTGTTTTGTGAGCATGACTGTGTCCGCATCCAGAAACGGAATGACGGCCACCGTGTCTTGCCGTGTAACGCATTCGAAAATCTCGGTTGTTCCGTCGAACATTTCCTGCTCCCACTGCCAAAGATCCATGATGTGGCCATGGTGGACGAGTTTTGCGTTTGAAGGGGGAGGAGTTGGCATAGACAGTCGAATTCTAGCACACCTTCCTTTTTCTATCTGTCATCCCCCGGCTCCTGTCCCGCGTATGCGGGGATGACCGGGGGATCTTCCTTATATATTTCAATCGGAAGATTCCCCGGTTGAACCGTGGAATGACATTTATGATCCGATCTGAAGATTCCCCGGTTAAGCTTGCACTCGACCACGATCGGGTGCCGTGGAATGACAAGGTGGAGAATCGTAGAATGAAGAGGATTATTGCGCGAAACCATCATTGACTTGCTGTCGCCGGCTAGATAACATTTCCGCATATGACTGACAAAAAAATTGCGAAAATCGAGGTCAAGCGCGACCTCTGCATTGGTGCGGCAAGTTGCGTGATTGCCGCAGGAACTGTTTTCGAGCTGGATGCCGAAAACAGGGCCATCATTAAACTGGCCGGAGGCAAGAAAGATTCCGGTCCCGCGGACAAAACGGCATTGGAAAGCCCTGCCATCAGCGACGAGGAATTGCTCACGGCCGCGGAATCGTGCCCGACGGCCGCAGTTTATCTTTACGCTGAAGACGGAAGCCAGATCTACCCGCAACCATGAAAGAAGCGGCCAAGTATCTAATAATCGGGGGCGGAATTGCCGGAACGACTGCCGCTGAAACCATACGCCAGCAGGACAAGGACGGCTCCATCGCCATAATTTCAGATGAGCCGTATGGTTTATATTCGCGCATAATGCTTTCCAAGCCGAATTTTTTTCTGGAAAAAATACCTTTTGAAAAAGTTTGGTTGAAGCAGACATCCTGGTATCAAGAGCAAAACATCAAATTAATCGCAGGGAAAAAGGCTGTGGAGCTCGATGTTTCTAAGAAAACGGTTGTGCTTGATGATGGAACGAATATCGAGTATGAAAAATTACTTCTTGCCATTGGCGGCTGCGCGAGAAAATTGACCAACCCGGGCTCTGACAAAAAGAACATTTTTGTCTTGCGCACGCTTGATGACGCAAAAGGGATTATTGCGGCGACAAAAACAGCGAAAAAAGCCGTAACCATTGGCGGAGGCTTTGTGAGTTTTGAGATGTGCGACATGTTGAGAATGGCCGGAATCGAAGTGACGCTTTTGATAAGAGAGGATTGTTATTGGAAAAATTTACTTGATGAAACATCAGGCGCCATGATCGAAGATGCGCTGATAAAAGGAGGAGTAAAAATCATAAAGAAGGCGGAAGCGGCTGAATTTTACGGAAAAGAGAAAGTTGAAGGCGTTGCCCTGAAGGACGGAAGCAAGATAGATTGCGATATGGCTATTTGCGGCGTTGGCATTTTTTGCCCGTTTTCTTGGCTTGAATCGGCCGGGATAAAAGCGGGGCGAGGAATCCTAGCAAACGAATTCCTTGAGACGAATATTCCGGATATATGGACAGCCGGCGACTCGGCAGAGTTTAAGGATATTATTATCGGTGAGACGGTTCAGCTTGGGAATTGGGTAAATGCCCAGATGCAAGGGAAGGCGGCGGGATTGAACATGGTAGGCAAAAAAGAGCCGTTCAAACTCGTCTCCTTTTATACTACGCAGGGTTTTGGGCTCACAATCGCATTTGTCGGCGATATAAGGCCAAAACCGGAGCGCGTTATCATCAACCGCGGTTCCAAGGAGATGAATTCGTACGCAAGAATTATAATTGCAGACGGCGAGGTGGTCGGAGCCACGCTTATCAATCGCACGCAAGAGCTGTCTGTAATTTCTAAGATCATTGAAAAAGACATTAATGTTGCAGGAAAGGAAAAAGAGCTTTCCGATCCGGCGTTCAACCTTTCATCACTCAACTAATACTCAAATCTCCATGAGCCCTCAAAGAAAAACTCCAAAAATTAAAATCGGCTGGTTCACTTTTTCGTGTTGCGAAGACAATACGGTTGTGATGACAGAAGTAATGAACGACCATTGGCAGGAGTGGAAGGAGCTATTTGATTTCCGTTATGCCCGCGCTTTGCAGTCAAAGAACGTTATTGATGAATTCGATATTGCGTTTATAGAAGGCGCGGTTACTTCAGAAAATCACGGAGAAAAATTGAAAGAAATCAGGGCAAAGTCGAAAAAGCTCGTTGCCGTCGGAGCTTGCGCAGTCATAGGGATGCCCGCGGGCCAAAGGAATGCATACAAAAAAAAGCAAAAGGACGAGATAGAATTTCTTCTTACGCGTTTTGCTTCCCTTCCGAAAGTTTTGAAAGTTTCCGACGTGGTCAAGGTAGATGCGGAAGTTCCGGGTTGCCCAATGGATCCCAATCAATTTTTGGAAGTCGTGAATCGCGTGGTTGGAGAATTGAAAAAAGAGGCGGCCTCCAAGAAGCTGTGACATGAAGACTATAAAGCCCATCAAGTCTATCAAATCCATCAAGTCAAAAGTCCAGAATTATTTCCATGACTTTACAGACTTTATGGACTTTACAGACTTTACGGACTTTTAACTGACATATGCACACATTTGATCTCAACATGGAGGATATTACCAAGGTCGAGGGTTCGGCTTCGCTTGAGCTTCGCGTGAAAAACAACAAGGTTGAACACGTGCATTTTAAGGTGACTGAATATAAGAGATTTTATACGCAAGCAATGGAGGGAAAACCAATTGTCGCGCTTCCCCAGCTTCTTGCGCGCATTTGCGGAACCTGCTCGAACGCGCACATCATGGCAAGCATTGAATCCTGCGAAAATGCTTTGGGGATTGAACCGACCGAGCAGACGCGCCGGTTGCGGGATCTCTCCATG
>JAZDII010000035.1:0-14631 GCA_043805085.1 bacterium | reverse complement strand
GGCGGCAACTTGTAAGGATTACTTACAAGTTCGTCATGAAGGCACGCGAGCAGTTCAGCGTTCCTTAAAACATTATAACCTCGATGCCATCATCTCCATTGGCTACCGAATCAAATCGCTTCGCGGCACGCAATTTCGCATCTGGGCGACGCAACGCCTGCGGGAATACCTCATCAAAGGCTTCACAATGGACGATGAGCGGCTTAAAAAAGCCGATGGTGGCGATTATTTCAATGAATTACTGGCGCGAGTTCGAGATATCCGCTCTTCGGAAAAAGTATTTTACCGCAAGGTGCTGGATATTTATGCCACAAGCGTTGATTACAATCCTGACGTTGAAGCTTCGCAGCAGTTTTTCGCCACTGTGCAAAACAAAATGCATTGGGCGACGCATGGTCACACCGCCGCGGAGCTAATTGACAAGCGCGCGGACGCCTCCCAACCCTACATGGGGCTTACGAGTTGGAGCAGCGGCAAAGTCCATAAAGAAGACATCGTCGTCGCTAAAAATTATCTCAAAAAGGAGGAGATTAAGGCGTTGAACTTTATCGTGTCGGCTTACTTAGACTTTGCGGAATTGCAAGCGATGAGCCGCCGTCCTATGACAATGCAGGATTGGATCACCAAGCTGGACGATTTTTTAAAATTGACGGAGAGAAAAATTCTCACGCACGCGGGCAAGATTTCGCACGAACAGGCAATGCTCAAAGCGAACACGGAGTTTGAGAAATTTCAGACTCTTGAATGGAGCAAGCCCAGCATCGTTGATCAACACTTCGAGGCGGCGATTGAAAAAATCAAAACCCTCCAACCCTCTAAAATTCCTTCAAAGAAAAAACGCAAACGGGTTCAATAAGTTTGCAATATGAAATCCTCTTAACTAGGAAAGACCCATAATATGAGTGAACTCATCGCCCGCGTCCAACAGGACATTCAACAAGACATTTATTACAAGCAGAACTTTGCCAACGACGGCACGCGTTTTTTGGCGTGGTATCTCCGCAACGTCTTGTTGCGCGCCTCGATTCAAGCTCACGACGACATCACTGACGGAGCGGACGACAAACAGATTGATGCTATCATCGTGGACGACGAGCGTCGCCAAGTCTTGATCTTGCAGGGCAAGTTCTTTACCACCGGCTCGGTCGATCACGAACCGCTGCACGAAGTGTTGGCGGCATGGACACATATCAAGAATCTGCCTGCGCTCCAAGAAGGAGCGAATCAGAAACTCAAGGTGAAGCTGGAAGCCGTCTCCGAGGCTCTCCATGACGACTACGAGGTAGTATTTGAATTGTTGACGACTGGTACGCTGACGGAGTCGGCCAAAAAAGACCTTGCCGCGTTTCAAGAAACAATTTCAGACTGCGAGCATCCGGTGAGCAGTCTCACGCTCGTGGATGCTGACATGATTCAGGCGCGCTGGAATGAAGCACTCTCGGTGTCGCTTCCGCGCCTCAAACACGACTTGGTTTTGGAATCGGGCAAATACCTTTCATTGCAGGTCGCGAATTACAAAACCGTTCTCGCTGCTATCAAATTGAGCGACGTGTTGAAGTTACCCGGTGTGAGGGATCAAACCCTGTTCCGTAAAAATGTGAGACAGTCACTCGGCTTGACCAACAAGATCAACAAGGGACTGAAGCAAACACTAGTCGGCGATAATTCGCATTTTTTCTTTCTCTACCACAACGGAATCACCGCCATTTGCGATAAACTGCACCTCGACAACGGCTCACACAAATTGCAGTTGGAGGGACTCAGCGTGGTGAACGGGTGCCAGTCCATCAATACCATCATTGCTTGTTCCGAGAAGATAAAACAGTCAAATAATTCCTATGTCCTCTTCCGGTTTTATGAAATCCCGCAGGCAGACATCGCCGACAAGATAAGCATCAACACCAATTCCCAAAGCGCGGTCAAGCCGCGTGACCTTCGCAGCAATGACAAGCGCATTGGAGCGTTGAAAAAAGCATACGAAAATACTTATTCCACCGGCTTTCTTATTACCAAACGCGGGCAGGAGCGTCCGGCAGACAAGGATGAAGCGAAAACGATAGACATTTCGCAACTCGGCAAATGCATTATGTCATGGCACTGCCAGCGTCCAAACATTGCTTATAACGAAAACAAGCTTTTCGATGTATATTTCGAGAAGGTGTTCGACCCCAACTACGCGCCAGCCGATATTCACAGCCTCAACCAATGGATGCGTGAGATCGAGAACTGTTGGGACCCTAGCACGCTGGGATTGAATGAAGCACTGATGGCCGTTCCCAGTTACATGAAGCATCATCTGCTTTATGGCGTCCAGATGGTGTTTTCCATCGCAAGTAATCATCAAGACAAAGTTCCCTTCCCATCCGCTACACTCACGGCCATGCCGGACGCAAAAGCTATCATCAATCAGGTAGTTACCGCCTATAATTCTGCGTTGGATGGCGCAAACCAAGATGCACAGGACAAAGGCAAAATCTTCAGCCCTCAAAACTGGCTGAAAACTCAGGACAGTCTCAATCGTGTTCGGGATGTGTTGCGCATGTATCTCTCAATGCTGCCAAACATGCCCGGAGGCCAGGAACTCAAGCAACGCCTCCTAGTTGATGCTGATCAGTTCAGTTTGCGTTGGTCGGCGGAATAACCCATGACCAATAATGAGCGAGGGTGGGTTAGTGCGAAAATTCTTGCGTAGCTTTAGTCGTTTTTTACTCCGAAAGTAACTTTTTGAGCAGCTAACTTGCTGTGTTCGTCTCGCAAATGTCCATAAGTTTTCATAGCCAGCACGCCACCATCTTTATGCCCTAGCCATCGTGAAACCGTCGGAATATCAACGCCGGATTCGATACAAATAGTAGCGAAGAGATGTCTAAGATCATGGTGGGTAAGGCGTGAAATATTAACTACAGAACACGCTCTATCCATGCTCTTTTGTCCTTCGCCAACTTTTAAGACTTTTGGGGTTAAATCACTTGGTTGATGCCGTTGCTTCAATTTCAAAAGTAAATTTTCCATGTCTGGAATGATGGGAATACGCCGCACTTCCCAATTTTTTGTGCGAGTTGAAGGATGGCCGCGAATGACAATTTCCTTTTTATTAAAATCAACATCAGACCAACACACTTCACGGGCTTCATTCAAGCGACAGCCACTATAAGCTAGAAACCTCAAGAAATCCGCTACTTCATAGCGTGTTCCATCGCGTCCTCGCTCAATTTCCTCTAGCATAGCGGCAAATTGTCCTTTGGCGGGCAGATTGAGATTTTTGGATAACACACGAGCTTTTTTTATCGCTTGAGCAGGGTTTTCAAAAATAGTCCCTGCTTTGATCGACACCGCGAATGCCAGTCGCAGCACATCAACCGTGTGATTGAAGCGCGAAGAGCTAATACCCTTTGAATTACGCGGTGCTCTTTTGGCTTTGGGCGGCCTGTAAGGTTCTTTTGCTCGATAGCGTTCTGCCCATGCTAAACAGTCTCTTGAAGTCACTCTCTTAACATTCAAATCTTGGAGTTCCGGCCAAGTCGTTAAAATAGATTTCACGACTTGTTGACGATGACATTTTGTGCTTGGTTTCAAATCGGGATTGGTTTGCGTTTGCTTTAATACATCGGCTAAACACTCGCCGACGGTCAGGTGTCCCGTTTCAAGGGCTTTGGGTTGATTTTGCTCTTGCCGTATTTTTTTGAGTTCAGCAGCAGCACGCGCTTTGGCGATGGAGGCGTGGGAAGTGCGCAATGATTTCCAAATTTCTTTACCGCTCGCCCAATACCTTGTATAGTAATTTCCCGTTTTATGTTTCCAGAGGTATTGAATTTTGGTTTTTTGCCAAGTTTTGTGAATGGTTTTCATGTGATTTCGTTGACAACCGTAGAACAAGACCGTAGAAAAGTCAATTTAATACACATTCTTGGATTTCATAAATAGCTTATTGATAAGTTAATAACGGCAGGGTAGCTCAGTGGTAGAGCAGGGGACTCATAAGCCCTTGGTCGGGGGTTCAAATCCCTCCCCTGCTATTTTCTTTGGAGCAACTTTCTGGCAGGTTTGAAGCGAATGCTAAAATGTCTTTCGATACTGTTAAGAAGAAGGCTTCACGTAAGAATACGATCACTCACCCTTTGTGCCACTGGATCATATTTTGGAGGTGCACTGGGTATTTGCCTTACAGTCGCTCCGGGAGAAATTTCTATGGGAGGAAGACCCATGGTTTGCCTAATCTTGGTTCGAAGCAAGTCGTTAGGTTTTGCAGGTGAAGCACTCGTATCAACAATAATTTTGCCGTCATGCGCATCAATATAGCCTGATTGAAGTCCCCTGCTTCCATCGGCTTTAAGCAATCTTTCATCAACAAATCCTCGCAAATATTGTGCCACAGGATCATTACTCCCCATGACTCTTTGCCAAACATCCAGCCTATTTTCCCATATATGCTGAAACTCCTCTCCCGACATGATTCCTTCGAGCATTTGCCGCGCTTTTTCAGGTTTTTCCAAGAAGTGTCCTCCATCGGGATAAATTGATAATTTACTTTTTACACCAGCTTCGACAAACGCCTGATCTAGAATAATGGTTTGCAGAGAAGTTACAATTCCGTCCAAAAAAGAACACGTCAAATCGACTTCTATCCCTCTAAATGTCCCTGGAAAATAAATCGGGCTTCGGCTTGTAAGCCCCGGATACCTATAACCATAAAAAAACGCTTTATTCATCCACGAAGGCGCTCTGTTATAAATCCATTTTTTAATTCCTTCTGGAAATTCTCTTGAAGGTCTTTCGACCACATTTTCTTTGAGCCATTTTTTAACATTACTCCATTCTTCACTTTTTTTGTCCATGATGGAGGGCCTTGTCCCATGAGGCACAACGTAAGGACCTAATCCCCCTCTTACAATTAGACCGGTAAAAGGAGAATCGTTTTCATCCAAAAGCCCTAGTTTGCCAAAAAGATTTCTACCGATCGTATAACCTTCGGCTAAAGCTAGAGCAGGAATAACCTGCCCGTTGAGACCAAAAAAATTGCGGATTTTTTCCAGACCTGCCACCTTGGCGTACCTGACGAAATTACATCCTTCAATGACTCCTCTTGAAACTGAATTAACAATCTCTTTTTCTACAGGATGAGTTTTTTCAAGCGCTTCTACCAAAACAATCACATCTTTGGCATGCGCTCCAAATCCATCCACTCCGTTGTATTTTGTGTTTCCTCTATAAAATGGAGCAATAGCTATATTCCCTTTTTCTTCTCCATTTCCTCCTGCAAGAGAAGCTATCCATGCAACATCAGAAAATGTTAACGCCTGCCAATTTTCTGGCTTTTGCTCGTCTTGGTTAAAAAAGTTGTTCCCTCCCCGAAAATGAACCAGTGCATTGCCACCAGGATTTGGATTTTCCTTGGTAGCGCCAGGAGGATAAATCACAAAAGCTTGAACTTCTATTTCTTTATCTCCGGCAGATTTCCATTTTTCATAATTCCAATCTTGAGGAACTCGATATGTAATTAAAAAAACCTTGTGATCTTTGATTTTTTCAAATCTTTTCTGTGGAAACTTGCCCATTTCCACCGCTTTTTCCAACGTTGGGCGATAATCTTCGGGGATTTTTGTGAGAATTCCATTTCTCCCACCCCAAAGTTCATAAACAGCTTCTTCTGTAAGGGCGTTCATCTTTTTCTAATGTGACTTTCTGCATGAATTGTTAAGTTAGTCGCGAGCAACCCAAAGTTCAGTAGAAGGTCAAATTATGAATACGGACGATCTCAACAACGGGCGGACGCTGGCAGCGTCCTCGCCCGAAGCGAAACGGCTCTTAGCCCAGATCGACTTAGAGACAATGGAGCCGAAGAGCTTGCAGAAATCGCGGCAACGAGCGGAAGCAATGTCTCGGCGCAAATCAGCGCGGTCGCATCTGGCCGTAAACCCCTCTACCATGAATAACTAGGCGAAGCGGCGGTTAGACAGCCGCTTCCTTCCTTCGAAAAAAACTTCCTTCGTCCGTCGAAATCCGCGACGGGGGACAGTTATCTTTACGCTTACAAACCGGAAGTTGTTGGGCTGCTTTTTGAAAAGGTTCACGGGACTCATCTTTGCTTTCGCGCGATCATGAAGGCGCCGATGGCCATGAGGGCGGCGGCGAAGCCGAAGCCGGTTGCGACGCCAAATGTCGCCCAGAGCCAGCCGACGGCGACGCTGCTGATGAGGTCGCCGACGCCGTTGACGGTCGCCATCGCGCCGAAGCCGCTTCCCCGTGATTCTTTAGGCAGCATTTCTGCGGCGAGTGAATCTTCCAGCGTCTCTTCCATTCCGACGGATGTTCCTCCCAGCACAAACGCCAGCGTCAACATCCCAAGCGAACTGATTCCCGACGCGAGCAAAACGGCGTTCATCACTCCCAAGAAATAGGCTGCCGCGAGAAGTTTTCTTTTGTCAAAACGATCTGCCCATACGCCGGCGGGGTAGGAAATTCCGGCGTAGACGACGTTGTGCAGCGCGTAAAGCGCGACGCTGATGGTTGTGGCTTGGGCAAAGCCGTATTGCGGCGTCAAAACCGTGACGGCGTAAAGCGTCATGAGCGAATGAGCGAAATCTCCCGCGCCGAACGCGCCCACTCCGCGTAGCAGTTTCAGAAAATTCTTCGGCAAACCGCGCAGGCTCGTCGCCAAGGAATGCGTTTGCTGAACATGATTTTCTTTTTCGCGCACGAGAAAGAGAATCGCCAGTGTCGCCGCCAGAGCGGGCAGAACGGACAACCAAATCACGGAACGCTGATGCCATCCCCACGCGAGCAATCCCAACGCCGCAAGCGGGGCAATGACTGCGCCGAGCGTATCCATCGTTCGCTCGAATCCGAAGGCGCGGCCATACGTCTGCGGCGTCACGGCTTCGGCTAATAATGTTTTGCGGGCCGGAGTGCGAATGCCTCGCGCGAGCCATGCCAGCGAGCGTCCGGCGAGGACGATTAACCAGTGTCCCGCCACGGCGATGATTGCCGTTGCTAAAGCCATCGCGCCATAACCCGCCGCGCAAAGCGGTTTGCGGCGGCGAATCCGATCTGTCAACCAACCGCCGTAAAGTTTCGCTACACTGGAAAAACCATCGGCGACGCCCTCAATCGTCCCCAGCGCGGCGGCGGCAACGCCCATCGAAGCTAACATTGCGGGAAGAAGGGCTGTCACCGCTTCGTGGCTCAAATCACTCAACAACGACGCCACCCCGATTCCCAACACTGTCCGATTTAACCACCGATTCATTATGCCCGCTTGAGTATACTTCCCCTTCCGATGTCAACAAAAATAGCAAAAAATGATGAAAAATACTTGAATTTTTAGTGAAAAATTTAGGGCGCCTTGCCCTTGACAGAATTTTTCTATCAACACATGTAAAAAAGGATGAGTTGGAGTGTATATCAGGTTCGCGCACTGAACGATAAACTTCATGGCGCACAGAAGGAGTATGATAAAAAAACGGATGCCTCTTGGACTATAAGGGATCAGCTCGCATACTGGGAAGGATATAAAGCGCGCACGGATTCAGAGGTGAAGGAAAAGCAGGAAAGGCTGGAAAGGCTGGAAAGGGAAAAAAGGAAAGCCCGTTGGGATAAAGTAGAACAAGGCATACTTAATGAAATTCAAAGCTATTCCAAGGAGAAACCTATCACAGACGGCCAAAACTTGGGGATGACAACAGAGTGGATTCGATTTGTAGAGCGAGGAAGATTGGGTAAAGAGCTTAAAGATTTATTTACAAATGCTTCAATTCAAAGATGTTATCATCTTATCGAAGCTCTTGATGCGTGCAACAAGCCTGAAGGGATGAGTCCCCTTGCTGTTGCTCGTTCCAAAGGCCGGCTTCTTGAAGTTCTTGATGTTTTGAGCCAGCCGATTGCCAAGGATAATTGTCCTCCCTTCATTCTGTCTGTCCAACGAAGCCATAATGCTTGCAGACTATTCCATTTGATTGGAGAGAACCTTTCTCATGAAGAATGTCAAAAAATTGAAGAGATGTGCAGGCTGCAGGGTAGGGATGGTGAAACCGCTTTAGTGAAGCTGGCTAAACAAGGCGACTTGCCCCAAGCCGTTGATCGGCTCTTATCCATAGGAATTAATAAAGAGGCAGTGATGGGATTGGTTTCCATTCCCAATCATGATCATGAAACACCTTTAAGCATCGCGCATGACTTGGATCAAGGAAGAAAGATTGAAAATCGTTTATCGGATTTACAGAAAGTGCTCCCTTTTCGCGTCGTTAAAAGAAGATCAGATGTTGCAAAAAAACCATGCGCTTCCACGCAGGAAATTTTGGATATCATTTTAGGACCCGGACTCGGCGAGAATCGAAAAGTTATCATTGATAGCCTCGGCTCTCCAGACGCGAAGGGGAATGTTCCTTTGATAGCAATTGTGCAAAAGGGGCAGCTCCTTGAAGTGTTGGATGCGCTTCTGAAGGGAGCTACCCGTGAGCAGGTTGAAAAGATGATCAAAATCTTCAGAGCGCGGGATGCGCAAGACTGGACGCCTTGGAAGGAAATCCAAAAACGGGGAGAAGTTGAAGGAGTTTTAGGGGTTTTTAAAGAGCATGGGTTCCCGTTGATCGTGAAAGAAAAGGCAAGCAAACTGCCCGAAGACGGCGCTCAAGGTGAGCCTGCAAAGGCGGGCGATGTTGAGGGGCGACCGACAACTCCATCTCCAGTTAAAAAGTAATCATTTGTTTGCCGTTTTGCAGTTGCCAAGATTGCCGGCGTGAGGCATTCTCTTCGTTCCTTTATTTCAAGACCCTATCGTCTAGTGGTTAGGACACCTCCCTTTCACGGAGGCGGCACGGGTTCGACTCCCGTTAGGGTCAGTTTTCTTTTTTCAACATTTACCTGAACGCTTTGTAGAGCGTGAGTGCGCCCATCAAGAGCAAAAAATAGGAAATGATTTTTCTGTAAAGCTCTTCGCTGGTTTTTTGGTAGCAACGGTGGCCGAGGACGGTTCCTACGACGGCGGCTGGAATGCCGGCTAGAACGTAAGGTGTGACGGCGGGAGTAACGAGACCAGCATAGAAGTAGGCGATCACTGTGACGATGTTGTTGAGAAGGAAGAAGGCGACGAGGACGGATTTAATAAGGTTCTTGGGCCAAGGTTGAAGGGCGGTGTAGATAATCAAGGGGGAGCCGTTGCCGAGGCTTGCGGCGCAGAAGCCGCCAAGGAATCCGACGAGGTATTCCCAGCGCGGATGGGTTTCTTTTTTGACAGGCTTCCAGAAAATTTCATAGCAGGCGAAAAGGACGATGATGATTCCGAGAAAAAGGAGCAGGGTCGGAGAGGGAACGTTTTTAAGAAAATAAACGCCGATAAAAAGTCCGGGCATGGACGAAATCAGAAGGACGAGGAGTTTTTCCCACGGGATGTGTTGGCGCATCTGAAAGAAAAGGTAGACGTTCATAAAAAGGCAGACGAGAAGCCATGAGAGGGACAACGGTTTTGACGTCCATGAAAAAGACGAGCAGTGGGACGGCTACCGTCGCGCCGCCAAAACCGGAGAGACCTTGAACAAAGCTGGAGAAGGCGATGACGAGGGAGAGAAGCAGGATGGTCGTGAGGGACATGGATTATCGCATCGGCGCATGGGGCAGGGGAAAGCCGTAGTAAGTGGTGATGGCGTCTTGTTCCAAAACCGTGGCGCCGATAAGGCCGTCTTCAGCGTAAAAGGGATTGGCGTATTGGTTTTTTGTTCCTGTTCCGAGGTGAATACCCGTGGAACCAGCCTTTTGAAAAACAGAGGTGATACAATGAAAAAGTTCGATGCCGAGACCTTTTCGTTGTGCGTGAGGAAAAAAATTCATGTGAATGTGGGAGGGAAATTCTTCAAAATCGTGGGGAAAATGAAAATTTGGATTAGAAAACCGTTTAATGATGCCTTGCGTTCTTGGCGTTTCTTCCGAAGAGCCATTTTGAATTTGTTGATGAAGCTGGCTGTATTTTTCCCGCATGGTAGGAAGCCACTCTTTTTCTACGCGTTCGTAGAATGCTTTAGAATCCGGACAGCCGATGACATAGCCGCAAACTTTTTGTTCAGCGTCCACGACGACAAAGGCGAATTCAGGCGCGAATTCCAAATAAGGCCCTACATAAAAGTCAGGCAGAGCTTCTTTATTGCTGTAAAGATGGGAAGCGTCGTTGCCGGAATCGGCGGTTTGTATACAGATGTCGTAGAGGGCAGGTTTGTCTTTAAGCTGAAAAGGGCGAATGGAAAAGCCTTCGGGTAAATTGGAATCATGTGTCATATTGATGCGCTTGTTTTAGCCAAAGCTCCGCCAGTTTCCAGTCCGTTTCTCGCGTGATTTTGAGATTCAAGCCGTTTGCTTCCACAAGCTGCACAGGCTCACCGAGGAGTTCCACGGCGGCGGCGTCGTCGGTGACGTGGAGATTTTTTTCTTGGACACGGCGGTAGGCGCGGGCGATGAGTTCGCGTCGGAAAATTTGCGGCGTTTGCATGTGCCAGATTTTGGCACGGTTGAGCGTTTCCAGCACGCGTCCATTGGGCGCGGCGCGCTTGAGGGTGTCCGTGGCGCGTTGGGCGCAAACGGCTGCGCCGGTTTTGCGCGCCTCGGCCAATGTTTTTTCGATCATATCAACAGTGACGAGAGGCCGCGCGGCGTCATGGATGAGAACGTAATCGGCGGTTGCTTGTTGGATGCCGATAAAAACGGAATCCTGCCGTTCCACGCCGCCTTCGATAACTTTTGTTTGGATTGAAGAATTTTTTGTTAATTCAGAGAGTTTGCCGATGAGTTCGGCGCGCGTGACGAGGATGATTTCTTGGATGGACGGCGCGCATTGGAGTGTTTCCAGCGAGTATTGAACAACCGGCTTGCCTGCGAGGGGCGTCAGGACTTTGTCAAAACCGAGGCGTTTGCCGCTTCCGGCGGCAACAAGAACTGCCGAGCAATCTTTCATCGCGTTTATCTTTTAGGAAGGCCGACGCGCTCTTGCTTTTTCTTGCCGTCTTCTTCTTCTTTGGAGACGTCTTTATAGAAGACAGGGCCGCTGACGCGGACGTTATGGATGAAATCTTTCAAATCTTTTGCCACGGACTTGTCTTTCATCAAAGTGTAAATCGGCCCTTTTCCTGCTTCAGCCTGTCCCATGAAATGATCGGCTTTTTCGAGCATTTCCCGAGCGTTTTTCATGCCGGCGTGGAAATCGTCAATAAATTCATCGGTGAGCAGCTTGGCTTGAAGCTCGCGGATGACGTGGTCGAAGTTCTGCAGTTTTTGTTCCGCCGTGGCCAATAAATCGGCTACGCCTTTGTTTTCCAGTCCTTTCACATGGTCGCCGCCGCCAAGGTAGCCTGCCTCTTTTGCTGGTTCGCCGTTGGTTGGTTTCGGCGGAACGATGTCCACAAAACGATCTCCCAATAAGCCATAGAGGCCGATGCGGACATCGGCGTTTTTCGGGATGTGCACGTCGTGGTTAATGCGCAGAATAATTTCCACGGACTTGCCTTGGTTGGCGATGTGCGGAGCTTCAGGGACGGAGCCGACTTTTGCGCCGCGGTAAAGGACTTGTGAATTTTTGATAATGCCGCTGGCGTTGGGAAATTCAGCGACGACGTCGTAGGTGGATTTGAAGAATTGGTTGAAGCGGCCAAACGCCACTACTAACATCCCTATCACAATGAGGCCGATCAATACGAAGGCCCCGACTTTTCGTTCTAGATTTCTTTCTTTCATAAAACTCCTTTAAAGAATGGCGTCCTGCGGTTCTGAAATGCCTTGGACAAATTTTTTTACAACAGGGTCGTTGCTTTTTTTGATTTGTTCCGGCGTTCCTTGAAAATAAATTTTTCCGTCGTGCAAATAAGCCACGCGGTCGGCGATCATAAACGCGCTGACCATGTCATGCGTCACGACGACGGCCGTCATGTTCAGCCTTTCCCTTAAGCGAATGATGAGGCGGTTGATGCTGTCCGCCACGATGGGGTCGAGGCCCGTCGTCGGCTCGTCATAAAGCATCAGATCGGGGCGGTTGATGACGGCGCGGGCGAGGGCGACGCGTTTTTTCATGCCGCCGCTTAGCTCCGCCGGCATCTTTTTTTGTTGGCCGGGCAAGTCCACAATTTCCAGCGCTTCGTCCACCCGGTCTTTGATTTCCTTTTCATCGGCCTTGCCTTCCTCTCTTAAAGGAAAGGCGAGGTTATTTTCCACGGAAAGGGAATCAAACAACGCGCCGTTTTGAAAGAGCATTCCCATCTTGCGTCGGTGCGGGTTCAACGCCTCTTCGTCGAGGGGTGTGAGGTCAACGCCTTGGTAAGCGACCGAGCCGATGTCGGGCTTGAGCAAGCAGGTGATGTGGCGGAGTAGGACGCTTTTTCCGCCGCCGCTTCTGCCGATGACGACGACGTGCTCGCCTTTTTCCACGTCCAGATTCACCCCGCGCAGCACGGCAAGGCCGCCGAGGGCTTTATGGACGTTGTGAACGGAGAGGAGTGTCATATCAATTCCCTAAAATCAGGTTGTTGAGCACGATGGTGAAGAAAAAGTTGGACACGAGAATGGCGAGGGAAGAATTGACGACAGCTTCCGTTGTCGTTTTGCCGACGCCCGCCGTGCCGGGTTCGGGATTCAATCCTTTATGGCATGAAACGATGGCGATGATGACGCCGAAGAGCAGTCCTTTGGACAGGCCGATGAACACATCCCGCTCGCTCGTGAATCTTATCGTGTTGTCCCAGTAATACGCGCCATCCGCGCCCAGCAACGGCACGGCGACGATGTAGCCGCAGCCGATGCCGACGGCCAGCGCGAGGCCGGTCAAAATCGGCGCGGAAATGAGCATCGCCAAGAAGCGCGGGACGATGAGGTATTCGATGGGATAAACGCCAAGCGAGCGCAGGGCGTCAATCTGCTCCGTGATTTTCATAGATGAAATTTCCGCTGCCATCGCCGCGCCGACACGCCCCGCCAAAAGCAGGCAACACAGCACGGGGCCTAGCTCGCGGCACATGGCCACGGAAACCGTCGGGCCGACCGCCGATTCCATGCCGAGTTTAACGAATTGGAAATGCACTTGCGCGGCAAAGACCGCTCCCGTGAACGCGCCGGTGATGAGAATGACCGTTTGCGAACGAATGCCCACGAACAGGATTTGCTCAAAAAGCAAACGCCAGCGGAGAGGATAGCGCCAGAGCGCATGAATCACGTTGAAAGCCAGAAGGCTGGCTTCGCCGACAGAATGGCACGCGCCTAGAACCCACCTGCCAACCCACCAACTAAATCGCGCAAAAGCAAGGGCCACGTCTATTTATAAAACCATTGTCGAAAGGCGGCAAGAGAGAATTATTGAGAAACGAAAAATAAGAATTTTCTCCCTTGACGATGTCTTGAGAAGTGCACAAGGAGAATGCATGAGTGATAAAAAAAATACGCAGTTTAAAGATATAGCAGATATTATACGCAAGAACGATGAGGCGGCTCTGAAGCGTATCTTCGATGGGGAAATTGATGTCAATCATGCCAAGGGCGAACATGGCGAGACACTTCTTATAGTGGCTGTGTGGGCAAAAAATGTGAAAGCAGTTGAGGCTCTCTTAAAAAGGGGGGCGGACGTGAACGCTCAAGATCAGTATGGTCGGACACCTCTTATAGAAGCTTCAGGGAGGGGTTACGGAGAGGAAATAGCGAAGCTCCTTTTAGAAGCAGGGGCGGATGTGAAGTCTAAGGATCGCTGGGGTAGGACGGCTTTGGGGCAAAGTGATAATAGAGCAGTGAAGGAATTGCTTTTACTTAATTCTTTCAAACTTCCAACAGAGAAATCATCTGATGTCCGAACTCCAGAAAATTCAAGGGATCAAGGGAAATAGCACGTGATTTTTGATAGGTAGGGGAATATATCGCCGATAGTCAGGCTTTTTTCGGCGCCGTAGTCGGTATTTTGCTCTCGTTCGGTTCGATTGCCAGCGACGTTCATGCCAATGAGCGCAATGTTGTTGGCCAGTAGCCTCTCTCGCAAGCATTGGAGTTTTTTTTGGGCTCCTTGACGACAGGCGGGGGAGGACTCGCGAGAATTTTATGAATTACAACAAGCTTATGGAAGCTGCAATGAAAGGGAATTTTCTGAAGGTAAGGAAACTTTTAGATGGAGGAGCCGATATCGATTCTAGGACTGAAAGTGGCATGACGGCTCTTATGTGCTGGCTGCAATAAAAGGACGCGCAGAGGTGGTAAGATTATTGGTAGATCGCGGGGCTGAATACAATGGTAGAGATGAAAGAATAGTAAGAGCTTTGTGGAGGGGGGCAACAGAAGGAGTTGTGGACTTGTCGATAGTTAAAAAAGTTGCCACCATAGCTTTGCCGCCAGAAGTAGAAGAAGTAAATTCAGCAGAAGAACCAGAACCGCCATTGCGCAAATAATCGTTAGTGCGACAGTTATAATTTATAATAAAAGTTTGCAGCCAAGCGTTTTCTGCCGCATAATGTCCGCCTTATGTGTAGGCGTTTTCTTTTTTCCGTTTTGTTTTTGAGTTCCATTTCATTTCTTCACGCTGCGCCTCCAGCCGCGCAACCTGCCGCCGAATCAACGCCTCTTCTTCATCATCTCACTATTTGGGAACTGATGGTGTCAACGGGCTGGGTGATTTTTCCCATCGCG
>JAZDII010000034.1:0-8301 GCA_043805085.1 bacterium | reverse complement strand
GCGAGTTTAATGAAATCGCTCAAAAGATGACAGCGCTTTCCCACACTCGCGAAGCCATTTTGGCAATGGCGAAAATAGGAGAGGCCTACGTTAGCGTCAGAAAAGATAACTTGCTTTTTGCGACAGATGAAAATTACAGAGAGGTTTTAACTCCACTTTATGAACACCTTTTTCATATCAGCCATCTGGCTATCGGAGTTCGGAGCGAAACCATATGCACTGAAATAATAGAGGCTTTTAGGATTTTAACGCTCAGTAATTCAAAAATTCTTGAAATCAATATATCCTCACACGTTCCCTCTGATTTATTTGCTGTTTCCCTGAAGTATTTAGAAGAAGTCATTTCAGAAATACAAGAATCCAGCATGGACACGACTGTCATGAGGGGGGCAGAAACTCTTAGAGCACTAACTGAAAGAATACCTAATTCTCATTTTTATTATGTCTCTCAAATTGTAAAAATTCTTGGAAAAATAACGGACGTATTTCTTGCTCAAAACAAATCAGCTATAGCAAATCACGTTATCGAAGAATTGTTAAAAATTGCTCGTGTGCATTTAATCAAGGAGCCAAAAACTTCTCCATCATGTGAAATACTTTTTGAGGATATTTTTCGGATTTTGGAAAGTTCGTTACAACACCAGAATGTTTTGACCTTACTTACTCCTACTTTAGATATTAGAAGAGGGTTTTTACTTACCCCTTATGACTCAAGTAGCTCGATAGGGTTGGTTCTTTTGATTCACAAAGCTTTTTCACTTGTAAAAGCTCCTCCAGAAAAGAAATCTCACATCGATTCTTTTTCAGATTTTTTAAATGTGGGAGAAGCATTCACTCAACATTTTGACAACCTAGCCCAAATACCCGTCGCTACAAAAACCCACCTGTGCCATGCTTTGTTTATAAATCTTGAGATGATTGTAAGCGTTTATTTACAACTGATAATGGAATATCGGGATCAAGAATCGTTTCAATGTCACATTGCAATAGCAAGCAAACAAGTAATGAGGTTGCTTTCTTTCTTTTCAAAATGCGTTGAAAATATCCCTAGTTTTGATCTGTTTAAACTGCGAGAAGCCGTAGGAACACTGACATGCATTGGTTTAAACTACTATTACGAGGAATCTAAAGACATTGCGCTATTTTGTTGTAAGGAGATTGTCTCGACTATCAATGTTTGTAATTCCAAAAATATTTCTCAACACCGGCTTAAGAGTTTTCTAGTTGAAGCGTATTACATTCGCTCTTTTGCTCAGTATAAAAATGATAATGATTTTGTTCAAAATATAGATAAAGTATTGAAGGAACTGCCTTTCCCCGATCAGAAAATTTCACAAGATATAATTGATCAGCACATTAAGCAATGGGCAAAGATTTCAAATAGTCCTGCAGCTTTGTATTTGGATTTCAAAAATCGCTCTTCCACTTTATAAATCACTGAAGTAAGTAATCACCGGCTTTAATAATTTTCTTTTTGAAAAGCAAATTGAGTTGGAACTGCCCCCTCTAGACTGAATCAGTTGGAAAGAGAGTCCTTTGGGTGATACTTAGGAGGAAGCATGATGAAGATCAGTGAAGAACAGATTGTTGGAGGAGGGAAAGGGAAAAGGAGATGTTGGTAAGGGAGCTTACGCGCAAGCATGGGATATGCGAGGGGGCGTTTATCGTCTGCCGATTTGATGTCGCTGGACTCCGCTTAGTTGCCATTTCGCGATGGTTTTAATTATCAAGACACCCAAAGCTTGTTATTGTCGCCTTGTTGGTGAATCTCTAAACTACTCTCAGACAATGGCGACATATCAGGAAATGCTCAAGGACTCAAGGTGGTTGTTGAAACGTGGACACATCCTTGAGTCTCGACATCGCAAGTGCCAGAAGTGCAACAAATCGGAAAGCGAAGTTCCTCTGACGATTCACCACGGCTATTATCAACCAAAAACAGAGCCGTGGAATTACGAAGACGACACATTGTGGGCATTCTGCTGGCCGTGTCACGTTCAAGCACAGCAGATTCTCGTTTCCGTTCATAGAACTCTTGCCCGTGTTTTTCCATTCGATCTCGAAGTCATTGGTCGGAAGATGGCTGATAGTGCGTTTGAATGGATTCATGGTATTTCAGCTCAAGAATTGGAAGAAATATTAGCTGAGGAGCAGTCAGCTTTTCGTTCACAATTTTCCGATTACACTCTGAGTATTGTTTCGTGTTCAGACCTTGGACCATCCTGCGCAACCGAAATGGAAGCTTCAGCTCAAAATGCGTTTCCTGGAATCACAGTTGACATCATTCACAATTTGGAATCACCGGACTGTGTAGCTTCAACAGTTGGTCCGGATCATAAAATTTGTCAAACGATAGACTATTGGTGTCAGAAATGGATTACGTGATTGCCGCCCCGTACGCCACCAGCGGGTTGGGGAACACAAGCAGGCAAGGCACTAACTTCCACACGCATATTTTAAGCAGCTTTGTTTTCCTGATGAGTTTCAAACAAAAAAGTGGCTAGAGTTATTGCGGCACCGACAGCGAGTTTAGCATGGCGAGGTTTAATAGCAGGTGTCTTGCCTCCTTTGCCGTGGCCTGTTCCATACAGGTTGCGAATTTCAGCGAGGCCATGTGCTATGGTGGCTAGATTGTTAAGAAGGCGTTTAATAGTTTCGCTACCCTTTGCTTCTTGGGGAATGTTACGGGCAGTAGCTTTAATTCCTTTATGGTTTCTTTTGTAAGTTGCGATACATCTGGGGTGCCCGCTATGGACTTTCCTCGTTCTTCTAAAATGGTTTTACAGCAAGTTTCTATTAATTCTTTGGCCGTGCCAATGGCTAGCGATGAGTCAGTATCAATGGCTTCTGCCATTCGATGAATTTGTTCTGCCAGATGTTTGGCATCAAATTGAGTTGCCAGCTCTTTAATGTCGTCGAGTAGAGGGATGTTGATCCCCTTGATGATTTTCCCGTCAATAAAATCGAATCCATCTCTTTTGAGATAATTAACCATGCATTCAATGTCCTTTTGTGCCGCTTTTTCAAAAGAGGTGGTGTAACCCAATTGCGTTTTTCTATTGGAGGCAAAGGCGAGAACATTTTCAAAAACACACAGAATCTTTTTAACGTCTCTTGAATTTTTCCAAGAGACGGCGTGGTAGTATTGTTCAACAAGCGTGCGTCTTTCCCCTGAAATAGAGGAAGGTGGCTGATATTCGGCATCGTGTGTTACCCCCGCTTCATCAAACGCCTCATGGATTTCCCGTAAAACCCAATTTCCAACCATGTATTCGCGGAAAGTTCTGCGTGTTGATGGGCTGATTAGGTCGGTGTTCATGTGGCCTCATTTTAACAACCCTGACACGAATGATGGCAATATCCAAAATGACTTGTTGTAGGCAGTGTTGTAAGTCGGTCTATTTTTATTGTGTAAATTGTTGATAATCAATATGGCTGCCCGACATGGATTCGAACCATGAATAACGCCTCCAAAGGGCGCTGTGTTACCATTACACCATCGGGCAAGAAAAGGGGGCAAGGGTAACGTTATTTTCAACGAGGGGAAAGTCTTTTTTAGAGAGAGATTTTTTCAGTTCTCCGACGTTTTCAGTGGAAAGACTCTTGTTTTTTCCGAGAACAGCGAACCCCACAACACCCCGCCACATCGTCATCGCGAGAAAACTTTTCGCTTAACGAAAAAGCGCGTGCGAATGTCAAATTGCAAAGTTACTACACCCTCAATGAAGCTGACCCACTACCGAGTTTTTCACAAAAAATCATTTCGCCCGCATCAAAAAATACTCCACGCTATCCACAAGCGCCAACCAGCTTGCCTCAATAATATTTTCCGAAACGCCCACCGTTCCCCATTCGCGCTGGCCGTCGCTGGATTGGATCAGCGCGCGAATTTTAGCCGCCGTGCCTTCCGTGGGATTCACAATGCGCACCTTATAATCCACCAACCGCACTTTTTGGATTTGAGGATAACGTTGAACAAGCCCGCGCCGCAACGCGCCGTCCAAAGCATTCACCGGCCCGTCGCCGTCCGCAACGGTTTGAATCGGTTGGCCGTCCACGCGGATTTTCACCGTCGCTTCGCAAGTGGCAAAATCGTGCGCAACATTTCTGCGAACGGAAACATGATATTCGTCCAAATCAAAAAACGGTTTCACACGATGGAGACTTTTTCGCACAAGAAGTTCAAATGAGGCGTCAGCAGCCTCAAATTCATATCCTTCATTTTCCAACTTTTTGATCGCTTGAAGAATTTTCCGCGCTTCTTCGCTTTTTTCATCCAGCCGAATGCCGAGCTGGCGCGCCTTCATCATCACATTCGCGCGACCAGAAAGCTCGCCCACCAAAACACGCCGCTCATTGCCGACGAGTTCGGGACTGATATGCTCAAAACTGGCGGACACTTTATTGACGGCGTTCACATGCATGCCGCCTTTATGCGCGAAAGAGGACGCGCCGACAAACGGCGCGCGATTATCCGGCTTTTGATTAGCCAATTCATCCACAAAATGCGACACCTCGCACAACTCCGCTAACTTGCCTTTCAACAAAACAGGCAACTTCATCTTGATCTCTAAAAGAGGGATGATCGTCGTCAAATTACAGTTTCCCGTGCGCTCGCCATAACCATTCATCGTTCCTTGAATTTGCGTCGCTCCTGCCTCAACGGCCGCCAGAGCGTTTGCCACAGCCAATCCGCTGTCGTTGTGGGTGTGAATGCCAACCGGACAGGAAAAACGTTTCAAAACATCCTTTGTGACAGTGAAAATTTCCGACGGCAGCCGCCCTCCGTTCGTGTCGCATAACACAATCCAATCCGCGCCCGCCTCCGCAGCGGCTTGCAAAGTCGAAAGAGCATAATCGGGACTGTCTAAATAACCGTCAAAAAAATGCTCCGCGTCATAAATCACCTCGCGCCCATGCTTTTTAAGAAAAGCCACGGTATCGGCAATCATCTGACGATTCTCTTCCGGCGTGGTGCGAAGAACCTCGTGCACATGCAAAAGCCATGTCTTGCCGAAAAAAGTGACCACGGGCGTCTCGGCTTGAAGGAGAAGCTGAACTTGAGCATCCTCCGCCACAGCCGTTTTAGGCCTGCGCGTGCTGCCAAAAGCGGCAATCTTGGCTTTGCCCCAGTTTTTTTTGACAGCGGCCTTGAAAAAATCCATATCCTTTTCATTCGAGCCGGGCCAGCCGCCTTCAATATAAGGAATGCCGAAATCCGCCAATCGCTCGGCCAAACGCAATTTATCGCCAAGGGAAAAATTAATGCCCTCCGCCTGCGCGCCGTCGCGCAAAGTCGTATCATAGAGGAACATCTTGCGGTTCATGGCAGCCGCTTATGCTGGCTCTACCTCCCAAACAAAGCAAGTTTCGATTCCTGACAAAAAAAACGCGGTTTTGTGGAAAACCGCGCTTTTCAAAACAAATGAATGGAAATTCGTAAAGTTTGACAAGCCGCGCGGCAATTCGTTCAAAAAAAATTTAAGGTCGTTGTGTAATTTCCTTAGAAAAACTCCAAAAAGGAGGGTCTTTCTCTCCTTCCATCGCAGGATAAAGAACGGGAATTGCCTGATAAAGAGGAGCTTCCATCTCATGCAACCACTCCGCGCCTTTGTTTTCCTCCAACACTTCGTGTAAGGCATGAAAAAAGAAACCTTGCAGATGCGCCTGTTTTTCCCGTTCCTCTAAAACCACATCGCGCGTTGCCGTCGGCAATTCGCAAGGTTTTTCAGGCAAAAGTTGCCATGCTTCATCAAGTGCGGGCTTCAACTCCGGTAAATTGCGCGCGGCAATAACCCCGTGAAGTTTTTGAAGGTATCTTAGCAAGGGCCCGCCATCGCCCCGCATCGCTCTCAATCTGCGTAAAGGGTTGATTTTTAACTCCTCGTTCGTGTCTTCCGCATTAGCGGACACGTCGCAAAGTTTAACGAAGCACGCCGACTCGCTGGCTGTTCCAAAACCCAAAGCATAAACACTGTCGCCAAGCTCCCTGAACAATCTTTTTAAAGCATTGTGATTAAGTTCTTTGCTAAAATCTAAATCCGTTTCTTGTGACAGTTTTTTTTCCACAAGTTTCTTAAGTTCTTTAGGAAGTTTTTTCTTCGTGAGTTTTTCCAAATCAACTAACAACCTTCCGCCAAATTTCTCTCCAAATTCTTCAAGAATGAGTTTATCAACATCTTCCTCACCTGTGTAATTTTCTTTACTGTCGTGCAACAAGGCTAGACACACACGGTATTCCAATTCCTCCGGAGAAACTTGGTCGTGAGACAATCTTGCTGTAACAGCCGCCACGCGAAGCAAGTGACAAATATCCGGCGCATGAGTGAACTTGCGGTGAATGCCTTCATCCAAACGATCCGCCAACCAGAGCGCCTTCTTAATGCTTTCCGGAAAAATATCTTCCCCATCTGAAAGACTGTCCGCTTTTGTTTTGGTGCTTAACAATTTTTCAAGAAGCTGGTTTTTCACCTCATTCGTTTTCAAACGAAGTTCGTTCAGGTGATCTTTCTTGTACGCTTCAAGCTCTTCCTTCAGAGATCGATCTCCTTCTTGAACGAAGCCGCATCGCTCCGACAAATCACCCAACATTTTTTCTATCTTTACCTGCGCTTTCCTCACCACCTTGGAAATGGGAAGTGAAAGGAGGTCCAAAACATCATCAATGCTGTTAACGATTTCGAGATGATGAACCACGCTCTCCAACCACGGGCTATATTTCACGGCGCGCGCAGCTTTTCCTAACGCTCGTGCAAGAGGACAAATATGGGGAACTTCATCCCCATGCTGATCCCAATAAACAAGACCGGCAAGATTCTCCAATCCTTGAACGTTTTTCACCTTAGTCACGACAATCTCAACGCCACGTTCCTTCCCTCCCAAATACAATATCTGACTCATGATGAAGCATGATTTCTGTGTCGAAAAGCCGTTGGAGTCAAGCACGCGTAACATCGTGGACACTTTAAAAAAACGTGCTAAAGCTAAAGCTTTCTATGACAAGCAATTCTTCCACTCTTCAACCGCTTGATTTGCCTAACAAGCTGGCAGGCAACCCCCTCAATCCTCCCCGCTACGCTGTCCGCGTGAAAAACGCGCGCGGAGAAAAAATCGTTCTCGGCGACCCTGCCATCACCCGCGCTTTAGTGGCGTTGATGGACGTCCACGCCATCAATGCCGGCGCAGCGTGCCACTGGGGCGGCCCTGCCGCTTTCGCGGAAATCATGTCCGCCGCGCACGGGCTAATGTTCGCCGCGCAAAGCAAACCGTGGCATGAAGCCTTCAATTTCGTCAACGATGCCGGTCACACGGAAAACGGCCTCTACGCTTTGCGCGCCAACTACAACTACGGCGGCTTAACGTTTGAGGATTTGAAAAAATTCCGCAGCCTCGGCAGCAAATTGACGGGGCACGGCGAATCGCATCTCTACCCCGAAGGCATTCTTTTAAGCAACGGCCCGCTCGGCTCGGCATTTCCTCAATCCCAAGGTTTAGCCCTTGCCGACAAAGCGGCGGGGCGCAGCCGCGTGACGATTTGCGCGATTTCCGACGGCGCGATGATGGAAGGCGAGGCGAAGGAAGCTCTGGCGGCCATTCCGGGCTTTGCGGCAAAAGGAAAACTGAATCCCTACATGCTGATTCTTTCCGACAACGACACGAAGCTTTCCGGTCGCATCAGCCAAGACGCTTTCAGCATGGAACCGACGTTTTGCTCGATGGAAACGCTCGGATGGAATGTCATCCGCGTGGAAAACGGGCACGATTTGCAAGCGGTTTATCTCGCTGTTGAAAAAGGCGTCGAAGCCGCGCGCCTCAATCCCGCAAAGCCCGTGTGTTTGTGGGTGAAAACGATCAAAGGTTACGGCGTCAAAGCGACGATGGAAAATGCATCAGGCAGCCACAGCTTTCCATTAAAAGATGGCGAAAAGATTATCGAATTTGTGAATGAAATCTGCGGCGGCAACCCGCCTGCGGAAATTGCCGCGTGGGCTGCGGAACTGCGCCGCGACTGGGAAGAAAAGCAAAAAAACAAAACGACGGCAACAGCGTCCGCCGTTAAAAAAGATAAAGTCCAAGCAGGGTTATCCGAGGGCGCGATTCAAGCCGCAAGGGAAGGCTATCCCGTTTTTTCTATTTCTTCCGACGTTCAAGGTTCAACCGGAATGGCCGCTTTTCAAAAAAGTTTCCCGGAACGCTTTTTGGACGTTGGCGTGGCGGAAGCCAATATGATCAGCGTCGGTGCGGGCTTTGCCAAAGCGGGATTCATCCCCATTGTGGACACGTTCGCGCAATTCGGCGTTA
>JAZDII010000033.1:0-7371 GCA_043805085.1 bacterium | reverse complement strand
AACACAGGCCCAAGACGGATATTTTTGATACCCAAATAAAGCAACGTCAAAAGCACCGCAACGGCCTTTTGCTCATACCACGAAATGATAAAAGAAAGCGGCAAATCATTAATGCCGCACTTAAATGCGCCAGCCAACGCTTCAGCAATTTTGATAGCTGAATAAGCGTCATTACATTGGCCGCAATCTAACAACCGAGGCAAACCGCCGATCTCTCCAAACTCAAGCTTGTTGAATCTGTTCTTGCCGCAAGCAAGAGTTAGGATGATGCAATCCTTCGGCACGGCTTGGGCAAATGCGGTGTAATAATTCCGCCCAGACTTCGCTCCATCACAACCGCCAATGAGAAAAAAGTGCCTGACCGCGCCGCTTTTGACAGCAGCAATAACCTGATCCGCCACACTCAACACAGCGTGATGACCAAAACCAACGGTGATCGTCTTCCCCGGCCCGTCTTCCTTAAATCCTTCCGCAGCGAGAGCAGCTTCAATCACTGGTGTAAAGTCGCGGTTGGAAATATGCCTGACTCCCGGCCAAGCGACAACGCTGCTCGTGAACAAGCGGTCGGCGTAAGTTTCTTTGGGTTTTTGAAGGCAATTGGTCGTCATCAAAATCGCGCCGGGAAATTGATCAAACTCCTCGCGCTGATCCTGCCACGCGCCGCCAAAATTGCCGACGAGATGCCTGTGCTTCTTCATTTCAGGATAACCGTGACAAGGCAACATCTCGCCGTGAGTGTAAACATTAATACCCCTGCCCTTCGTCTGCTCCAACAAATCGCCCAAATCCCTTAAATCATGCCCCGAAACAAGAATGCATTTACCTTTGACAGGATCAATGCGCACAGGCGTCGGCTCCGGCTGGCCATAGGCTCCTGTATTGGCAGCGTCCAGTAGTGCCATGACTTTTAAATTCACCTCGCCGCACTTTAAATTCAAGCCAAGGAGCTTTTCCAAATCCTGCTCTTCCTGCGCAAGACAATCCAAACACTCATGAATAAACGCATAAACAGCGTCATCCTCCTTACCCAAAACATAAGCATGATGCGCATAAGCCGCCATGCCCTTTAACCCATACGTCAGCATCTCCTGAAGACCGAGGATATCCGAACCGTATTTCTCGCGCCGCCCTTCAATCGTCTGCCGCTCTCCCTCCCGAATCAACTCATTGATATCTTCTGAAAAATTCCAGCTAAGGGAAACATAAGAAGACGCCTGATCAATCCCCTTACACACTTTCTCACACATATTTTGAGCTGTCTTGCGAATCTCATCAGCCTGCTTCAAAAAAGATTTCATGCGCTGCGGATCAAAATTCACATTCGTCATCGTTGTGAACAAACCCTCCAACGCGAAAACATCCACATCATGATCGCGCGCGCCCTGCTTCCCCGCGCAATGAGCAAAAACCGCAATGCCTTTAAGAGCGTGAATCAGCAAATCCTGCAACGCCGCCGTTTCAGGGTCTTTCCCGCACACGCCAAAACTGGTGCAACCGGTCATCTGGGAAGTCTGTTCGCACTGAAAACAAAACATGCTGCTCATAAAATCTCCTTTATTTTTTCGACTAGGCGCAAAATCTGGCACAGCCCCAAAAAAGAGCAAGGGAAACACCCGCTCTTTTTTCCCGTTTCACTCATAACGCAAAGCCTCAATCGGATGTTTCAGCGATGCCACCCGCGCAGGCCACAAACCAAAAATAATCCCAATCGCCGCAGAAAAACCGCACGCCAGCAAAACAGAGCCAACAGAAATCGAAATCGTCCAACCCGTCGCCTTTGCCGCAATGATCACCAAAAGCCCTCCTAACGCCACTCCCGCCACGCCGCCCGCAAAACACAAAACAACAGACTCGATCAGAATCTGCAAAAGAATATCCGCGTTCCGCGCGCCAATGGCCTTGCGCAAACCGATTTCCCGCGTCCGTTCGGTAACGGAAACAAGCATGATGTTCATGATGCCGATACCTCCCACCACAAGCGAAATCCCCGCAATGGCCGCCAGCAGCATGGAAAGGGAGCGCGCCACCGCAGTAAAAGCCTCTTGCACGGAAGCCAGATTATCCACGCGGTAACTGCCCTCCGTAGCCCCCGGCGTCCTCGGCCAACGCTGGCTAAGTTTGACAATGTCCTCCTGCACGCGACTGACGAGATTGCCCTCGCTCGCGGCAACATTAATCGCGTCAATATACGTCTTGCCCATCAGCCTCTTCATCGCGGTCTGCAACGGAATGATCACGACGTCATCCTCATCGCGCGGCCCCGACGCCCCTTTCGAAGGAAGAATGCCAATCACGCGAAAAGAAACGCGATTGATCTTAATCAATTCGCCAATCGGATTCTGACTCCCAAAAAGCTCCTTCACAACAGTCGTCCCCAACAAAGCGACGCGCTCGCGTTTGGCATCTTCCTCCGCCGTAAAAAAACGCCCGTTCGTCGGCGTGGAAGCGTAAATAACAGCGTAATCCGGCGTCGTCCCCTGCACCTCGGTGTTGGCGTTTTGATTTCCGAACACCGTCTGCGCACGCCCGCGAACGGAAGGAGCAACAGCTTTGACATTGGAAATGCTTTCTTGAATGTCTTTGACTTGGCTCATGGTCAAACGGCTCACCCCTCCCGTTTGTTGCTGAACACCGCCGATATTTTGTGAGCCGGGACGCACAATAATGCGGTTCGAGCCAAGCCCCGAAAGTTGTTCCTTCACGGATTTTTCCGCGCCGCGTCCCAAAGCCAGCATCGCCACCACCGCCCCCACGCCGATGACAATCCCCAACGTGGAAAGACAAGAGCGAAGCTTATTGGCAAGCAGCGCGCGCCGCGCCTGAAGCAGATGCGTCCAGCCCAGCTTCGTCCATTCGGAAAGCGTGGGCTTCACCGGCTGAAACGCGAATTCTCTCCGTTTCTCTTGCGCAAAAGAAACGCTCTTCTTTTTACTTTCGTCAGACTGAATCAAACCATCCTGAATATGAATGATGCGCCGCGCATTTTCCGCGACGCTCGGTTCATGGGTGACAATAATTACCGTGATGCCCTGTTCATTGAGTTGATGAAACAAGCCCATGATTTCTCGGCCACTAGCGGAATCAAGATTGCCCGTCGGCTCGTCGGCGAGAAGCAAGTGTGGCTCCTGAACCAACGCCCGCGCAATGGCCACGCGCTGCTGTTGCCCGCCGGAAAGCTCGTTCGGCATATGCAACATTCGCGTCTCCAACCCGACGCGCTTGAGAACTTCTTCCGGACGCAAGCTTCTTGCCCGATGATGATAAATCAACGGCAGCGCGACGTTATCCAACGCTGTCGTCCGCGCCAGAAGATGAAATTGTTGAAAAACAAAACCAATCTCTTCCGCGCGCAACTCCGCCCATTGATCATCCGTTAACTCACGAACATTTCTTTCAAGGAAAATATGTTTTCCCGAAGTGGGCTTGTCCAACAACCCCAGAATTTGAAGAAGCGTGGATTTTCCAGAACCGGACTGCCCCATGATGGCGATGAACTCCCCCCTCTCCACACGCAAGGAAACGCCGCGCAAGGCGGGCACCTCTAGCTCGCCTTGCTTGTAAATTTTAGCGATGTTTTCTAATTCAATCATGGCGGCGGGCCGCCTCCGCCGCTTCTGCCGCCTTTCATGCGAACTTTAGGCAAAATGCTCATACCCTCTTTTTTAGTTTGCGGGCCGGTGTAAGCGCTCCGGGCGACAAACTCGCCCTCTTGAAGCCCCGACGCGACTTCCACCAACTTGCCGTCACTTTCGCCAAGAGTAATTTTTTTCAACAGAGGCTGCCGTTTCTCATCAGAAGCGGCTAAAACCATCTCCCCGCTTTGCACAACATCTGCGGGTATCAATAAAACGCCCTTCTTCTGCACGATAATAAATTGCACATTGGCCGTCATACCGCTGCGCAGAAAATCAGGAATCTTATCAAACGCGATATCAATCCGATACGTAGTGACGTTGTTCACCGTCACCGCGTCATAAGCAATTTTATACACTTTGCCCTTGAGATTTTCCCCCGGAAAAGCGTCCAGCGTCACCTCAACCTCCTGCCCAAGCCGAACCCGCGCCAAATCCGTCTCGTCCACATCCGCTTGAGCAACGAGGCGGTCGGACATGACAAAAACACTTTCCGTAGCTTGCACCACTTGCCCCGGAATCAAATTTTTAGCGATGATCACGCCGTCCAACGGCGCGACCAACGGCGCGGGCTTATAAATATCCTGCCAGTACGCCAACTCCTTCTCCCCCTTAGCTCGCGCCGCGTCGAGCAGCGTCGCCCGCTCGCTGGAACTCATCCACGCCAGCACTTGCCCTTGCTTCACCTCATCCCCAATGTCCACCTGCACGGATTCCGCCCTCCCGCCAAGGGGCGGCTTGATCTCCAAACGATTCTCCGGCTCCACCGTAGCTGTGGCTTGAATGGTGATCGTCAGATCGCCGCGCTGGACGGGAATCCTTTCAAAAGAAACAGTCTTGGGTTTAGAACGCAAAAAAGAAAACGCGAACAGCGCGAGAACCAAAACCGCAGCTCCCGCGGCCAGTATTTTCCAATGTAGTTTGATAAAATTCATGGGATGACTCCGACGCCGCGCGATTGTTCCCAGTTAGCTTCCGCGATCACGGCGTCGCGGCGGCTGGTAAGCGTGGTGCGCTGTTGGTTGATGTAATCATTAGTAATCGTTTCAAAATCCTGAAAAGAAATCAGCCCGTTGCGATATTGCTCCTCGGCAATTTTGACCCGAAGCGAGTAAGCCTCCATTTTTTCTTTTTCAACCCGCACCTTCTCAATGGCATCAATCATCGAAGCAAAATCCTTCGCAAGAGAAACCGCCGTGTCGTTATCATTGGAACGCAAAGTGGCGAGAGATTGAAGCAAACTAGCGCGCGCAGCGCGGACGTTGAAATAAGTTTTACCCCAATCAAACACATTCAAAGACCCCGTCACGCCAACCGACCACCCATCATTGTTCGGAACAAGCTGATCACCGCGAACGGTCGTGGATGCGGTGCCATTGACTTGGGGATACCACGCGCTTTGGGCAAGAGTGATACCGGCGGCGGAAGCCTTGGATTCCGCCTCACGTTGAAAATGAGAAGGCGTTTTGGCGACGAGAGTTTGAAAATCAGGCTGAGGCGTCACAGGAGCCGTCTCCAATTCACCTTCAATGACCATCGGCGCAAACACATCCCGCCCCATCACAGAAGAAAGCTGCCTCTGCGAAACATCAAGATTGCGCTGCGCCTGCCCTAGATCACTGCTGGCTTGGGTCAAGTTAGCTTCGCTTAAAAGCAACGCGCCTTTGTTCTCCTTGCCACTATCATAACGCAACTCCACAAGCCGCGCGTTCAACTCGCGCCGATCCACAATATCTTGCGAAATGCCCACAAACTCCTGCGCATAGAGAAGCTGGGCAAACGCGGACTTCAACTCATAACTCACCACCGCCTTTTCCTGCGCCAAAGTCGCCAAAGCAAGGTTGGCCTTGGCGCGGGCTTGATCCACATTCCCCTTCGTCTTAAACCCGTCGAAAAGCATTTGCTGGAGCGTTAAATTAGCGGTGTATTCGGTTGTATATTCTCTCCCGCCTCCTGAAGAACTAAAACCTCCCCCGCTGCTGCTGGTAGCATTATGAGAGCGCTCCCCGCTCGCACCGGCAGAAAGCTGCGGAAAAAAATCACTGTAACTCGCCTTGCGCGAAAAATCAGCGTTCTGAAACGATTGCCACGTTGATTCCAAATCAGGATTTCTTCTCGCCGTCTCCTCCACACACTGCGCCCACGTCAACTTTTGAACCGCCGGGTCAGAAGAAAAATCCTCAATGCCAAAACCCGGCAAAGCCACGCACAAAAAAAGAAAAAACCAAAAACAGTATTTCACGCGATTTTCCCGCCAACGTAAATTTCCATAAGCTGGCTAATGTATTCCTGTTGAGAACACGGTTCATAACCAAAAACCTGCTTCTGAAAAACAAAATGAACCAAAGACCCAAGGAAAGCATGCGCATGAATTTCAGGACGGCGAAGATGAATCCGTCCCAATTTAGATTCTTTATGAAAATACTCCGTCAACGCCCGAACATGCAACAAAGGCGGCTCCTTGCCAAAAATCTTAGCCATATCCGGCTTGGGAATGCCGCTCGCCCGAAGAGCCATGATGCGCGGCGTCATCTCGCGGACGTGATTCAAAATCCCTTCCGCCGCCCGCCTCAACGCTCGCCGAACAGGAACCCTTCCAACACCACTCTTCAACTCTTCCATCCACCGCCTGTCTTCTTCATGCAAACGCATCGCACACACAAAAAGCTCGGTCTTTGTGTGAAATCTTTTAAAAAGAGACCCCTCCGAAACTCCCGCCCTCTTGGCAATTTGAAGTGAAGGCGCCTTGAACCCCCTTTTCAAAAACACCTCCCGCGCCGCCTTCAAAATCACTTCGTCATCAATACAAATAGGCCTCGACATAAATAAATGAGCGACTACTCACTTACTATAAAATCCTTAAAAGTCAACTCCAATCAATCCCAACAAAAAACCCCGTCGAGCTTTAGACTCAACGGGGTTATTTAAACTGGCAACGACCTACTCTCGCACAACCTATAGATGCACTACCATCGGCGAAGACGTGTTTCACTTCCGTGTTCGGAATGGGAACGGGTGGTTCCACGTCTCTATGGTCACCAGAAGTCTGCTGTCTTTTTCTAACCGCAGCGTTTCTGACGACTTTTTTTTCAAAGAACTTGGCCGTTCCCTGACAGCTACATGTAGAGGTCGCTTGCGCGATCTGACTTTTAGTGAGGCTATTAAGTGATCTTGAAAATTTCAAGCCGGTTCTGCCTTGATTACTCAAGGCAGGACTTCGCTTAAAATTAAAAGATCAAGCCAATCGGATAATTAGTATCGCTCAGCTCAACACATTACTGTGCTTACACTTGCGACCTATCAACGTGGTAGTCTTCCACGATCCTAATGGGGAAATCTAATCTTCGGATAGGCTTGGCGCTTAGATGCTTTCAGCGCTTATCCTTTCCAGACATAGCTACCCGGCGCTGCCGTTGACACGACAACCGGAACACCAGAGGTCTGTCACTCCCGGTCCTCTCGTACTAGGGAGTAAACCCGTCAAATTTCCTAACGCCCACAGCGGATAAGGACCGAACTGTCTCACGACGTTCTGAACCCAGCTCGCGTACCGCTTTAACCGGCGAACAGCCGGACCCTTGGGACCTTCTCCAGCCCCAGGATGCGATGAGCCGACATCGAGGTGCCAAACCGCGCCGTCGATATGAACTCTTGGGCGCGATCAGCCTGTTATCCCCGGCGTACCTTTTGTCCGTTGAGCGATGGCGATTCCATATTCAACCACCGGATCACTTGGGCC
>JAZDII010000032.1:0-7939 GCA_043805085.1 bacterium | reverse complement strand
TTTAAACAGTTTTTTAATGAATCTTTTGACTTAACGTTTAGCTCGTCGTTAGCAGCTTCTTTGATTTCTTCAATTACCAGTATCACATCTAAAGGGAGAAGATCAGTTGCTTTAGTTTTGTTGTTTCGTTTTGGAACTTGCGGCTTAATGCTTACAGGGGAAGGCGAGATGTTGTTTTGAATGACGGCGGTGTCATCGTCTCTTTCCCCTTGCCCGCCAAGGTTGGCCAAATCACTTGCCAATTGTTCCATTCGTTCTGTTGCTGTCCCAAAAATGGAATCATTTCCTTCTTCTGTCGCTTGTTGAGAAGCAGCGCCCTCTTCGGCTTTTTGTTCTGCTGATAAATCTTCCGAAGGGAAAGAAGCATAACTTTCCATGAGATTTTCGGTGATTGGAGTTGGTTCATCGGGATCATCAGCGCCTTCTGAAGGGGAATAAAGAGGCGTTTTTTCTTCTATGGCATCGGGGAAAATTTCACGCGGAGTTTCTTTTGATAACATGAACCTTTTTCCCAGCTCCTTTCTGATTAGTTCATAGACTTTGGCCCATGCTTCTTTGGCATTAAAGCCTTGTTGAGTTTGCGAATCAAAGAGGATTATTTTTGCATTGGCTCGCTTTTCTTTATTGTTCAAACCTTGGCTGTCTTGCAAAAGAAAAGAGCCCCTTTTTTCTTGTAGTGTTTTGAGAGGTGGAAGCTCGCCGAGCTCGAGGAACAGGACAGATTCCAAAAGACGTGGAGGAACATGGCCTGTCAGTTTTTCTCGGCTTTTAAGCGAGGGAAGGCATGATTCGACAAGTATTTTTATTGCTTCTTCTACTTCCATAGCGATCGGTCTTTCTGTGTGCAGACCGATAATGTGAGCTAATGCGCTCATCGTAAAGCTTTGACATCCTTATCGGAGGTGGAAGTTTTATTGAATTTCCGGCGGTAAAAGGGGCAGGATTTTTTTTACGTCTTGAACGGCGTCGCGGTGGCAAACGAGGACGGCATCGTCCGTGGCGATGACGACAAGGTCTTGCACGCCGCACAAGGCGATAGTCTTGCCTTCGTTGATGGCGATGTTGTTTCGCGCGTTGTGCGCTGTGACTGCGCCTCGGAATGTGTTGTCTTGAGCGTCTTTTCCTAAATGCGCGGGCAGAGCCGTCCACGCGCCGACGTCATCCCAATCAAACTCCGCTTCCACGGCCATGACTTTTTTTGCTTTTTCCATGATGGCATAATCTACGGAAATTTTCGGCAATGCAGGGAACATTTGTTGGAGGCATTGCTTTTCGTCCGCCGCCTCGACAAAAGTTTGAATAAAATGCGCCAGCCCTGGCTGCAGGCGCACGGCTTCTTGTTGGAAGACCGATGCTTTCCAAATAAAAATGCCCGCATTCCAGCCGTATTGGCCGCTTTGCACATACTCGGCGGCTTTTGCGGCATCGGGTTTTTCGACAAACCGCCGCGCTTCAAATAGCTTGCTGCCGCGCTTGCCTTGACCTGCGCTCGCGCCCAATTCGAGATACCCGAAGCCCGTGGACGGCCATGTGGGGCGGATGGAAATGGTCACCAACGCGCCGGAATCTTCAGCCAATTCGGCGGCGTCGTTGAGTTGGCGTTGAAAGGAGGCGACGTCGGCAATCATGGCGTCCGCAGGCAGCAGCGCGATGATGGCTTCGGGATTTTTTTTCAAGGCAAGGGCTGTAGCCAGTGCTGCGGCGGGCGCGGTGTCTCGTTTAGCGGGTTCGGCTAAAATGCGCGCGGGGTCAATGTCCGGCAAAGCGGCTTTGATTCCCTCCCATTGCGCTTCATTCGTCAGGACGAAAATGCGGTCGTTCGCAATTAAACCGTTCAAACGCCGCACCGTCTGTTCCAGCAACGTTTGACCGGAGAACAGGCGCAGGAGATGTTTGGGTTTGGCGCGGCGGCTCAACGGCCAGAAACGCTCGCCGCTACCGCCGGCCATGATGCAAACGTAAAGATTGTTCATGTTTTGCGCAACGTTGCACGGGTTTGACCAAAAAATCAAATGATGTTGAACTGCTTTTTGTGAAAGAGAGTTTGTGGAAACAAATCAGTTCTCCGCTCGTTTTATTGGCTCTTGCGGCTGGCTTGGGCATTGGCTGCGCGCGGTGGTTTGCTCTCTCGCCCCTGTGGCCGTTCGCGGCGGCTGTCATTTGCGGGGCGTTGAGCTTTTGGCCGCGCGCGCGTTTTCCGGCTTTATGGTGCATGGCAGTCGCGGCTTTCTGTTTCTACGCCCAAACGCGGTCATCATCTTTCGGCCCTTGCCATCTAAAAAATCTTCTCGGAGACGCGCCTCAAACGATTATCGCGGAAGGCGCCGTAGCGCAGTTGCCGACGCGCAAGGGGGAGGACGAGCTGGAATTTATTTTCAAAGTTCAGCGCGTTCAAGGCGTCGAAGGCTGGCAAAAGACAGAAGGCGCGGCGCTGGTTTCCGTGAAAGGCGCATTGCGTGAGGAGTTGCATTACGGCGACGCGCTGCGTTGGACGGGATTTATTTTTCGGCCTGACGCGCCGCGCAATCCGGGGCAATTCGATTACCGCGCGTTTCTGGCTAATCGCGGCATCTTTTATTTGGCGCGACTTGACCCGCAGCGCGTGACTTGGCTGCGGCGCAATGAAGCTTCGTGGCTTAATCGCCAAGCGGAGAAACTGCGCCATCACATGGTTGAGACAACCCGCATTGTCCCTTGGCTGCACGGCGCGCAAAAGTTCGGCCCGTTTCGTTTAGCGGATGACAACACCATCGCCGCGCTTTCGTCAGCCATGTTGTTCGGGGATAAAGCGGGGCTTTCCGACGAAGTCGTAGCGGCCTTCCGCGACACGGGCACGATGCATCTCTTTGCCGTCAGCGGCCAGAACGTTGCCGTTTTGAGCGGCCTGCTGATTTTGCTTTTGCAAGCGGCGGGCGTCATCCGTTGGCGATGGGCTTGGGCGCTGATACCGTTCATTTTAATCTTTTGCCTTGCGACCGGCATGGCTTCAAGCGCGGCGCGAGCGTTTGTCATGGCCGCGCTGGTATTCACCGGTTGGGCGATTTATCGGCCATTGAAGCCTCTTAACCTTCTCGCCGCCGCCGCGCTGGCCATTTGGGTTGTTGACCCTCGCCAAATGTTTGAAGTCGGTTTTCAACTTTCCTTCGTCATCGTTGCCGCGCTTTTGCTTTTTACGCGCCCCTTCACGCGCTGGCTTTATCAATGGGGCGCGCCGGACCCGTGGATTCCCCGGCGGTTGCTTTCTTTGGCGCGTTTGCGGCTCGCGTCTTTTTACCACGGTTTTTGCGGTCTGTGCGCAGTGTCTTTAGTGGCGTGGCTGGGCGCGCAGCCTTTAATGATCGCGTATTTTCACCAATGCGTTCCTGTGACGCCGTTGGCCAATCTCTTCATTGTTCCGCCGGCTAACATTGTGGTCATGATCAGCGCGCTTTCCGTGTGCGTCGCATGGACGGGCGTCGCTGTTTTTTTTAACCAAATCAATTGGCTGTTGCTTCAAATCATTTTTGTGTTTGTTCATTTGCTGGCGCACGTTCCGGGCGGACATTTTTACGTTAAAATATGGCCGGATAGAGAAGCGCGGCTGACGGTTCTGCAAAATCATTCCGCTTTTCCAGCCGTTTTGCAGGCGAACGGCAAAGCATGGCTTTTGATGAACGCGAGCGCGGAAGCGGCGTGGAAGTGGACGGTGAACGGATTTAGAAAGCAACAGGGTGTGAACAAGTGGGACGGTGTTATTTTAATGCAAGCAAAGGGGAAACGAAGCGGATTGAAAGCAATGATGGCGGAAATGAAATCAGACTTTTACGCAGGCGCGTCGCCTCCGTCCTTTACGGGAGATGAGGTGATGATTTGGAGGGCGGGGGATCGAGCGGTTTTGTCGCCGGAAATCAGCGTCGAAATTCTGTGGCCATTTCGAGAAGCCGAAAAGCGTAGCGGCGAAAACAGCAAGCTTGTTTTCTTGCTTCACGTCAAAAACACGCGACTGCTTTGGGCGGGGAACATTTCCAGCGAAACGGAAGAAGACATCCTTGCGCGCGGCGGCGATGTTCGCGCAGATGTGCTGATTCAGAGCGGACATTCTTCAAAAGGAAATCTTTTCCGTCCTTGGTTGCAAGCGGTCAGGCCGTCTTATCTCATCTATCCTGACGCGGGCGCGATGGACGCTGAAACAAGGCAGAGGCTTGAAGAAACAGGCGCGCGGTTGCTTGATATGGCCGAGATGGGCGCGGTGACGGCGCGCTTTCAGAAAGATGATTTTCGTTTAGAAACTTTTTTAAAGAGAAGGGTAGATCGCGCGGATGAGCCGTAGCGTCGGTTGATTCAACGGCAGCGCAAGCGCTTCTTTTATTGCAACCCATCGAAATTCATCCGCTTCCTCATTCAGTGTCACATCTGTGGATGCACTTTGCGCGGTATAGTTCAAAAGCACGAAATGCGCGGGCCGATAAAATTCTTCCGGTTGGATGCAATCTTCCATTGCGACAAAGCGGACGGAATGAAGATCGAGGCTCGTCTCCTCGCGGATTTCCCGATGCACTGCGTCCAAGGCCGTTTCATTGGTTTTGATTTTGCCGCCCGGAATTCCCCAGCGATTGCTCCATTTGTGCGCGCGAACCATCAACACGCGGCCTTGCTTGTCGTGAATCAACGCGCCGACGGCGACGACGGGATGGTAAGGAGGCTCGGTGGTATGCCGTTTGAGATATTGCAAAAGGCCGAAAAGATCGCGGAAGAGAAGATCGGGCTGCGCTTTCTTTAATTTTTCCAATGAATCATAGCCCGTCAACACTGCGCAACTTTTTACGCCGCCATGCCGCGCGGTTTCGATGTCGTGTTGCATGTCGCCCACAAAAAGCGTTTCACGCGGCTCCAGATCATGTTCGGCAAGGAGCTTAAGAATGACGTGCCGCTTATCAATCGCCTGAACATACGCGCGCGTGAAATAGTCTTTCAATCCAAGCCGCTTGGATTGCACTTCAAAATGCTCCGGATGAATGCTGCTAAGCAAAAACGTCGGCATTTTTTCAGCGCGGCAGTGTTCTAAAATTTCGACGGCGTGGGGCAGGGGATGAATGTCGTCTTGGAGAAGTTTGAATGCGCTGTGGTAGTAATGATCCAGCTCGATCATCGTCGCTTCAGGTAAATGCTTTTTGTAAAATTCGGGAAAAGGCAGAAAAAATTTTTCGCGGAACTCATCTTCTGTGAACGGCGGTTTATTATATTCCTTGAAAATTTCATTTGTCGCTTCCAACACGCGCGGAAAATCATTCACCAACGTGCCGGACCAATCAAAGATGATGTTTTTGATAGGCATCTTACGCTTCCCGAATATCCACCGGCGTGCCGACGTTGACCAAATCAAACAACGCCAGCATATCCGCGTTGCGCAGACGAATGCACCCGTGGCTGACCGGTTGGCCGATTTTATCTTCAACATTCGTGCCGTGAAAATAAATGTGCCGCTCAAAAGAGGACTGATTGCGCGGCTCCTCGCCGGTGAGCCAAAGAATGCGCGTGAGGATGAGGTCTTCTTCCGATTTTTCTCCGCGCCACATTTTCCCTGTTGGCTGGCGCGCCTTGAAAATAGAGCCTTCCGGCTGGCCATCGCCGATTTTTTTCACAACGCGATGCAATCCGCGCGGCGTGCAATCGCTCCCCGGCGTTTCGCCCAAACCATTAAGCGCGGTGGAAACCGGCGCGCGCCACACGACGTTTTCACCCACGGCGCATTCCGCCGTTTGAGAAGCAACGCGGACAATGATGAGCGGTTCCTCTGCCATACTGTTAAAACTCGTTAATACGGTCAATCAACTGGCGCAACCGGCCAAAGTTATGTTTGTTAAAATATCCGCACAAACGCGGCAAATGCGCGATTTCCGGTTCATTAATTTCCGCAGGCAAAGCCGTGCGTATTTCAAAACCGTTTTTGTCCGTTAAAATATCCGCGAATTCCTCGGAAAGCTTTTTCAAAACATCGTCTTCAAATGCCCGGTGGACGCGAATGACGCAGAGATCGCCGATGTAGCGGTAAGAATGAAAATTATGGTAAAACTTGAGAATTTCGTTGCGCGCTTCTTCAAGATTATCTGTGATTTTGAAGAGATGAAAATCCGACGCTGCGATCAATCCGTTTCCCAACAAATACTCGCGCATGTAACGTTCCCATGATTTCCAATAATGGCCGTTCGGTTCGTCCACCATGACAATAGGCGTGGGAGTTGCCTTGCCATTTTGAATAAGCGTTAGCGTCTCGAAACATTCGTCCATCGTTCCAAAACCGCCCGGAAAAAGGGCGATAGCGTGAGAGTGTTTCACGAAATTCAACTTGCGCGTGAAAAAATATTTAAACGTGATCAGCTTTGGGTCGCCCTCAATCGTCTCGTTCGGCTCTTGTTCAAACGGCAGGGAAATGTTCAGGGCAAAACTGCGTTCGCGTCCCGCGCCTGCTTGAGCCGCGCCCATAATGCCGTTGCCGCCGCCGGTGATAATCATGTAGCCGCTCTCGCGCATCATCTCCGCGAATTTGTAAGCGGCTTGATAGGCTGGAGAACTTTCAGGCGTGCGCACCGAGCCGAAAATAGAAACGGTTTTAATATCGCCGTAATTTTGAAACACCCTGTTGGCGTAACGCATTTCCTTAAGCGCGATGTTGAATTGATACACATCCGCCGGATGCGGTTTGTCATTGGCAAATTTAAGCACCGTCACCATCATCTCGCGGAAACGGTTTAAGTCCGCCGTCACTCCCCACTCGGAAAGCAGTTCTTCAATTTTGCGGTCAATCTCCGGATTGCCCGCGGTGTAGGGGTGTCTTCTTTTTTGATGCATTGGAAAGAAGATGGAGATTTTCGCCTGTTAGTTCAATTTTTTCTTCTGTCCTTCCAAAATCAATTCTTTCAACCCGTCTTCGAGGCGAACTTTGGGTTGAAAGCCAAGGCCTTGAATTTTACGGATGTCTGCTGTGGAATGACGCACATCGCCCGGTCGTGGTGATTCATAAAGAATGGGAGACGAACTGCCGCTTAGTTTCACGAGTGTTTCAGCTAAGGCCTGAATGCTGACGGCGTTGCCGCTGCCGACATTAAAAACGCCAGTGACATCCGTCTTTTCAGCGAGAGCGATTGCCGCCGCTAAATCTCGCACATGGATAAAATCCCGCGTTTGCTGGCCGTCGCCATAAATAGTGAGAGGTTGGCCGTTCAGAGCGCGGTCGAGAAAACACGGCACGGCGGCGGCGTAAGGGCTGTCAGGGTTTTGGCCGTTGCCATAAACATTAAAAAAACGCAGCGCAATGGTTGACAAACCAAACTGGCGCGTGAAGAAATCGCACCAATACTCGCCGTCCAGCTTGCTGATGGCGTAAGGCGAACGCGGTTGAGGCAAAAACGCTTCTTCTTTTGGCGAGGCGGGATTGTCGCCATACACCGCGGCGGAAGAGGCGAAGATCACCCTTTTCGCGCCTGCGTCCCGCGCGGCTTGAAGAACATTTAGCGTGCCGAGGGTATTGATCTGCAAACAGTCGGCGGGGTTTTGAACAGACTCCACCACGCTGACCATAGCGGCGAGGTGAACGACAATCTCGCATCCCTTGCACGCTTTTTGAAGAAGCGGCAAATCGCGCACGTCGCCTTGGACAAAATGATGCGGCGTTCCTTTTAATTTTTCCAAACTGCCGGAACTCAAATTATCGAGGACAACCACTTCGGCGCGTTGAGCGTAGGAGCGGACGAGATGGCTGCCGATAAATCCCGCGCCGCCGGTGATGAGAATTTTCATGCGAATTATCGGCTGCCCTGCATCATCGCGCCGAGGGTGCGCAAAATGATTTGGCAGTCGAGAAAAGGAGAAAAGTTTTTGACGTAATAAAGGTCGTAGCTCAATTTATTTTTCGCGTCTTCAATCGTCGCTCCGTAAGGATGATTGATTTGCGCCCAGCCGG
>JAZDII010000031.1:0-9699 GCA_043805085.1 bacterium | reverse complement strand
CATTCTCTTTCTTCAAGGCCGCCCCAATGCAGGCCCTGCGCAAACTTCACTGGCGGAACTTTTTGCCGATGAAAAAATTCGCGCTGCTCATCCGGCGTTGCTTACCGGCGCCGAAGGCTGGCTCACTAACGTTTGTGAACAGTATAACATCCCTTTCCTCATGGCTCATTTCCCCAACCCGCATTCCTTTCTAGGACGTCTGCGCCGCAATAAATGGTTCGCCCATGAGCTCAAGCGCCTCCTGCGTTATTACCACCGCGAATGGCAACCTGCGCTCGTCGTCGCCAATGAGCTTGAAGAAACGCGGCTGGCGGTGAAACTTGCCCAACGACTGAAAACCCCCTGCGCCGCCATCTTGCGCGCGCCCAATGTGACCCGCCGCGATTACGAAAAAAATCAATGCCAACGCTGCGCCATGATTTTCGCTGCAACAGAAGAACTTAAAAAACAAATCGCGTCTTGGAATTCCTCCCAACCCGCCCACCTCATCACAGACCTTCCCTTGTTTCTTCCCTCAAGATAAGGTTGCTTTAGTCTCTAAAAACGTTTAGGGTGTCCAATTCGGCTGATGCCTTGTTTTATCGTAAGCTGGTCTTCAGCCGTTCGTTTTTATGAAGATAGACCCCCGTTTTCTCAAAGAAGAAGGTTGGGAAGTTTTTACCGGCAACGAACTTTTCATCAAAGGTCTTCTGGAAACAGAAGGAGGCACTCATCTCTGGACGGGTTATCCCGGGTCGCCCGTGGCGGGGTTTTTCGATTGCATTGAAAACATTCAAGCGTTGCTGAAAAAACACGGCATCCGCGCCTTTATTTCTAACAATGAAGCCCTTGCTGCGGCGGCGTTGAACGGCTCTCAAATGGCGGGTCTGCGCGGCATCGCCGTGATGAAAAGCGTGGGCATGCATGTGGCTGCCGACGCTCTTGCCCTCGGCAACATGGCGGGAGCGCATCCGGAAGGCGGCGTGATGGTCGTGATGGGCGACGACCCGTGGAACGACAGCACGCAAGTCCCCACCGACTCGCGCTACCTCTGCAAGCATCTTCACATGCCTGTGTTGGAGCCAAGCACCAACCAAGAAATCAAAGACTGGGTAGAGCTGGGATTCAAGCTCTCGCGCAAGTCGGAGCTTTACATCGGCTACCTCGTCACGACGAACCAAGGCGACGGCGGCGGTTCCGTCCAAACGCGGCACAATCATTTCCCGCGCATCAACGCGCAAAACCAGATGAATCTGGACACCTCTCAAGTGGATTTTGAAAAAAGCGTGCTTCTGCCGCCGCGCACCTCGCGCCGCGAGCAAAGCCTCACAGAACGCTACCAACGCCTCTGGCGGCACGCGCGCGAACACGGCGTGAACCGCCTGCTTAACGCCGATAAACAAGCCCCCATCGGGTTCGTCACCTCTGCGCTGGCTTATTCTTACCTCGTCCACGCCTTAGACCAAATGGGCGCGCTCCATCAGTTCCCCATCCTCAAACTGGGCATCACTTACCCCATTGACCCTGAATCACTGAACGACTTGAAACGGTTGACTTCCACCCTCATTGTCGTTGAAGAACGCCGCGGGTTCATCGAAGAACAATTGGCTCAAATCATTTCTCAAAAAGAACTGCCGTTCAAAATTTACGGCAAAACGTTCCCCGGCGGGAGGCCGGGCATCCCCGAAAGACGCGGCTTGAATTCATCCATCCTCGTGGAATTACTCGCGCCGATGATTCGAGATTTGAATGAAAGAAAGGAAATCCAGCTCGATTTAGAGCCTTTGCGCGCTTCTCAACGCCTGATCAAGGAAACGGCGCAGTTTGAAATAGATTTAGCTTTGCGCACGCCGACGTTCTGCCCCGGCTGCCCGCACCGCGACTCTGCCAGCGTGTTGCTTGAAATCAAACGCCAGTTCCGCGACGCCGCTTACATGCGCAAACATTACAAACGCGAGCCGATGGACATTGTCTTCCACGGCGACACCGGCTGCTACACGATGCTCATGTTCGAGCCAACGCGCGAACTGATGCACAATTACAGCGGCATGGGCCTTGGCGGCGGAACAGGCATCGGCATTGACGCTTTCATCAAAAACAAACAAGTCGTCTTCATGGGCGACAGCACGTTCTTCCACAGCGGCCAAGCGGCCATCTCCAACTCCCTCAAAAACGGCCAAGACATCACTTATATCATCTTAGACAACAAGACGACGGCCATGACGGGGCATCAACCCACGCCCGGCACGACAACGGACATTTTAGGCAACACAACCTTCGCGCAGCATATTGACGAAATCGTCGAGGCGATGTCGGCGGGCAGCGGCGTGGATGTCATCCGAACGGATCCCGCTCAACGCGATCACTACCGCGTGATTCTTGAAGAAACGATTTTGAAAGACGGCGTGAAAGTCATCATCGCCGACAAAGAATGCGGCATCACGTTCCAACGCCGCGTCAAAAAAGCGGAAGCGGAGATTGTCAAAAAACGCGGTTTCTTGCCGAAAAAAACTTACGTCAACATCACACATGAAGTTTGCGAGTATTGCTTGGAATGCACAATGTCAACGGGCTGCCCCGGCCTGACTTTTGTGGAAACGGACTTTGGCCGAAAAACGCAAACCGATCTCTCATGGTGCGTGGGCGATCTCGCTTGCGCTAAAGTTCACGCCTGCCCTTCCTTTGAGGAAATCACCGTCATCCGCTCGCAAAAACCGGAAGACCTCCGCGAGAAACTTGATTTTTCTAAACTGACCGCGCCGCAACCGACGGAATTCAAATCCGTATGGCACGCTTACCTCGCGGGCGTCGGCGGCATGGGCATCGCCACTTCCACGGCGACGCTTGTCCGCGCCGCCCACCGGCAAGGCTACCGCGTGGCGTTTTGCGACAAAAACGGCCTCGCCATCCGCAACGGCGGCGTTTATTCCCACGTCTCTTTCTATAAAGACCACGAGCTTTCGCCCATCATTCCTTACGGCGCGGCGGACTTGATTTTGGGACTCGATCCCTTGGAAGCGGCGCGGAGCCTTGATCCCAAAGGCAACCAGCGCGCTGGCCACCCCTCCAAAACCTGCGCCATCATTAACTCTTTCAAAACGCCGACGATTCTTTCGCTCATCGGAAGAGACGATTTTTCCGTCGAAGAAATTGAGGCCGTTCTCAAAAAATACACGCGCGCGGATCGCTACTTCAGTTGCAACCTGTCCTCCTTTTCAGAGCGCTACTTCGGCACGAAGCTTTACGTCAACGTCATGATGCTCGGCGCGGCGTTCCAAGCGGGGTTGCTGCCTCTCACTTTGGAAAATTTGGAATGGGGCATTCGTGAAACTCTCGGCAAAAGAGCGGCGGACAACTGGCTGGCGTTTAATCTGGGCCGCAAAATATTTTCAGACCTCCAACAACTCCCTCGCGTCACCGAACCGCTCACTTACAACGACGTCATCACGGAAAAATCTGCCATTTTAAGAGAAGGCAAAAAAGGTGAACGTCTGGCGCACGATTACTGGCGGCTCACGATTCAAGCCGTTGAAAAAATCCGTCTAGACCCGGAAAGCCTCCGCTTGCTCGCTCTGCGCATTTACGACCTCATCCAATACGAAGGCGTCAGCTTGGCTCAACGCTACGTGCATCTTGTCCTAGAAGTTTTTCAGCGCGACTTAGCTAAAAAGAACTACGCCGTGACGAAAGCTGTTTTATGGAATTTGCACCGCGTGATGGCCATTAAAGATGAATTCTACGTGCCCTATCTCCTCACCAGCGAAGAAAAATACGCGCGCGACAGGCAACGCTACAACATCAACCCCGAACTCGGCGACCGCGCCATTTACCAACACTGGCTCACGCCGGAATTCGCCATCGGCCCGTTCCACGCGCGTTTCTCCGTCAAAGCGCGTCCGTGGATGCTGCGCCCCATGGCAAAAATGAAATTCCTGCGCAAAATAATCCCCGGCTGGCACAGCAAAGAACGCAAATTCCGCAATTGGTATATCCGCCTCTTAAACGAATTTCAGCCCAACCGTTACAATTCTTACGACGCCTTTGTGGAAATCTTCCGCTACCCGGAACAAGTGCGCGGCTACCGCGAAATCCGTTATCCCAAAATAGAAGAAGCCTACAAAAGAGTGGAAGAAATACTCCAAGAAGTCCGCGCCAAAGAAGTCGCCGCCCAATCGGCGACAGGTTAAAAAGCTATCAAGCTTACTTCAAAGTTATTAAAACCCTCCCCTATCAAAACGTGAACTTGACTTTTCTACTTAAAAGGGAAAAACATTAACACGTATATGTCATACGAAGAACAATACCCCGAGTGGATGAGAAATGTCGTTCCTCAATTACAAGGCGAGATAGCAGGACCTTCCGTAATTATAAATGAACTCAAAAGATTGACAGAAAAACAACGTCAAGAATTAAGAGAGAGGTGTTTCTTTTGGAGTAGAGAGACTGAAGGCAAAATTCAGGGTGCGCCCATTACAATTAAGCAAGAAGGTCGCGCCAATTTTGTAGGATACGCTGTTCTTGCCCAAGGGGGAGCTTTTACAAATGACGGCTTAAACCATCTTGTCAAAGCCTTACAGAAAGAAGGTTTTGGAAATCCGAGCATTCAGATAACAGAAATAGCTTATAATATGAACGCAGAGGCAGTAACGCGTTTTTCCACGGCAGCTACTAATAATAGAACCGCTGATCTACTCGCAATGGACATTGAGCGTTTTAATACCATTAACCCTCGTCAGTTCAGCGATGTTTCAAATCCCATGCCCGACCAAGAAAACTCACCTTCGCTTGGGTCCATAGTTAAACCAAGAGAACGCGCTTAATAAAAAGCATTAATTAAAGCCCTTGCTTCCTCGCCATCGCGGCGAACGCCCCGTTCTTTTGCATCAACTCCTCAAACCGTCCCCGTTCAATAATACGTCCCTCGCTCAAAACAATAATCTCGTCGCAACCGCGCAGCGTGGCTAACCGATGCGCCACGCAAATGACGGTTCTCTCCTCGGAAAGGCGATCAATGGCCGCCTGCACCTCCATTTCCGCGTGCGAGTCCAACGCCGCCGTGGCCTCGTCCAGCACAAGAATAGGAGCGTTGCGGACGAACGCGCGCGCGATGGCCAAACGCTGACGCTGCCCGCCGGAAAGCGTCACGCCCTGCTCGCCGATGCGCGCGTCATAACCGAGCGGCAACTGAACGATAAATTCATGCGCGTTGGCCGCGCGCGCCGCCGCTTCAATCTCCGAGCGGCTCGCGCCGAGTTTGCCGCAGGCGATATTTTCCGCCACGGTTTGATCAAACAAAACGGTGTTTTGACTGACCAATGCCATCAAATGGCGCAAATCTCCCGTGGCCATTTGGCGCAGATCAACGCCGTCCAACCGAATTGCCCCGTTCGTGGGATCGTAAAAACGAAAGAGCAAATTCACCAGCGTGCTTTTGCCGGAACCGCTTTCTCCGGCAACACCCAAGCGGCAACCGCGCCGGATGCGCAGTGAAATATCATTCAAAACAGGCTTGATTCCATAAGCAAAACAAACGTTCTCCAAAGAAATCGCCTCGCTGAAATCGCTCTTCCGCACAGGATGCGCAGGCTCCTTGACGGAAGGTTGCTCGGTAAAAAGCTGCTGAAGCCGTTCCACGCCGATACGCGTTTGATTAAACATCATATTCAACGCCGCCAATTTTTTCACCGGCGAAAAGAAGAGAGCCAACGCCGTGAGAAACGCCACTAAATCGCCAGCCGATCTCCCCGTCCAACATACGTAGACAATGATGACGCCCAAGCCGACCATGGAAATAGTCTCAATGATAGGGTTCACCATTTCTTTGGATTTAGTCGCCTTGACGCTATGATGCGCAATGTGACCCACGTATTTCTCAAACCGCGCCTCTTGCATCTTTTCCAATCCGAAAGCTTTGACAATGCGAATGCCGGCCAGCAGCTCGATCATCAAGCTCGACTGGGAAACATGCGCCTTGATCGTCTCGCGGCTGGAACGGCGCACCTTGCGCGCCAATACCCCCATCGGCACAATGCACAACGGCAAGAAAACCAGCGAAAACACGGCCAGTTGCCAATCCAATAGATAAAGGGCCGCGAAAACGCTGATAATCGTCACCGGCTCTTTCACCAAATCCGCAAGGCCGAGGCTCAAGCAACGTTGCACGGAAATAGAATCTTCATTCGTGCGTGTGATCAAATCGCCCGACGACGCGCGATCAAAATAATCCAAAGAAAGCGAGTTCAGCTTTTTCAGCGCGCCCAAGCGGATATCCTTCGTCACGCGCTCGCTGACCCATATCATGCAATAACTGTTGATGTAACCCGTCGCCCCGCGCACAGCCATGAAAAAGGGCAGCAGCAACAATGCGCCGAGAGCCTGTTTCCAATCAACTTTTCTTTGATACAGCGGCAGCCACGAATCTAGCTTCTTCGACAAAAACTTCTGCGTGACGACTAATTTGTCTTTCCAACCACCGGCCTGCGCCGACGTTGAAAGAGCAACAGAAGAAGGAGCGGCGGGAGAGAGGCGGTCAAAAATCGTTTTCGTCGCCCACACAAAACCGGCGTTGGTGACGCCAAACAAAACGCCGAATGCAATGCCGATGGCAAACCGCGTCCAATACTTCCTTAAATAAGGAAAACCAAATCGAAAAACAAAAAGCAGGGATTTCATGTCAGAAAAAATTATTTCTTCGCGCCTCTTCTTTGAAACGCAAGCAGCCTCAATCCATTCAAACACACTAGCACAGTGCCGCCTTCGTGAGCAAGGACGCCCAACGGCAACGGCATTTGCTTGCCCATGCCCGGCAAAATAAGCGTCGTTAAAACCATCACCACAATCACCGCGCCGGCAAAAGCGAGGTTCTGAACCATCACCCGCCGCGTCTCTTTACTCAACGCCAGCGCATGAGGAATCTGCTCAAGATCATTCGCCATCAACACCACATCCGCGCTTTCCAACGCCACATCGCTTCCCGCCGCCCCCATCGCTATGCCAACGGTGGCCGCCGCTAAAGCAGGCGCGTCGTTCGTCCCATCTCCCACCATCGCCACAGGCTCTCCGCGCGACAGGGTTTTCAGAAGCCGCACCTTATCCTCCGGCAATAATTCCGCATAAAATTCATCCACGCCCGTCGCCGCCGCCACGGCGCGCGCCACCCTTTTGCTGTCGCCCGTCAACATCAACACGCGCCGCATGCCAAGCCGCCTTAATTCCTTTACCATTGCCCGCGCGTCGTCTCGCACGCGATCCGCCAACGCAATGGCTCCCGCCACAACCACTCTGCTATTGCCTTCATTGACATGCCCCACGAGAACAACGGTCTTGCCGTCCTCTTCTAATTCGGCGACTTTTTCAGCGAATGGACCGTCGCCTTCTTTTTCAAAACCCTCAAACCATTTGGGACTGCCCACAGCAATCTTTTTCTCCGCCACAGTCGCCCACGCGCCTTTCCCCCTAAAAGACTGAAACGATTTTGCCTCGGCAACGCGCGCGCCTTGCTCCACAGCGCGCTCGACAATTGCGCGCGCCAACGGATGCTCCGACTTTGCCTCCACCGCCGCCGCTTGAGATAAAACTTCGGCCTCGCTCACGCCCTCCTTAAAAGAAACGATCTCCGCCACGCAAGGGCGTCCTTCCGTCAACGTGCCGGTCTTGTCAAACGCCACCACGCGCACCGCCGCCGCCTGCTCCAGACACGCGCCGCCCTTAAATAAAATGCCGCGCCACGCGCCATTGCCGATGGCGGACAAAATAGCCGCAGGCGTGCTGATAATCAGCGCGCAGGGCGAAGCCACCACCATGACGGTGATGGCGAGATAAAGCGATTTGCCGAAAGGCAGTCCCAACAAAAACGGCAAAGCCGTCATCAACGCGACGGTCAACCCGATAACGCCCACCGCGTAAAACTGCCCCGCCTTATCCAAGAAACGCTGCGTCCGCGCCTTTTGACTCTGCGCCTCTTCCACCATCGCAATAAATTTAGAAATCGTAGAATCCTTCGCCGCCTTGGTCACCCGCACCGTCAAGCTGCCGAACTGATTCATCGTTCCGGCAAACACAATGTCCCCCGCCGTTTTCTCCACGGGCATGGACTCGCCCGTTACGGAACTTTGATCCACCGTGCTTTCGCCGACAACCACCTCGCCGTCCAAAGGAATGAGGTCACCCGGTCTGATGAGAATTTTCTCGCCCACTTCCACCTTTTCAATCGGCGACATCTCCGTGCGATCGCCGCGCGCGACGATGGCCCGCTGCGGTTTCATTTTAGCCAGAGATTTAATCGCGCTGCGCGTGCGCCCAATGGCGAACGTTTGCAAAACATTAGAAAAAGAAAAAAGAACTAGAAGCATCGCCCCCTCAAACGGCGCGCCGACAAACGCCGCCCCCACAGCCGCCAACACCATCAGTAAATCCACATCTACCGTCAACTGACGCAAAGATTGAAGCCCCGCCGAAACGCCGAAATAACCGCCGGCCAAATACGCCAACGTGTAAAAAACATCGCGCCACACATGGCTACCTCCCAAGCGATGACATCCCCAACCCGTCAGCATGAAAACAAAAGCGGCAACGGTGAGAACCAATTCCAAACGATTGCCCTTAAACCAAAGCCGCCAACGTCCGCGTTTCGAAACCGTCTGCGTTTCGGCCTCTTCCTCGGCCAACGCTTCCTCAATAGGCTTGACCCTCGCGCCAATCGTCCGCGCGCGTTCTTCCACCTGCGCGGAAGAAATCAACGCTTCGTCATAAGCAATGCTCATCACCCCGCCGATGTAACTGGCCGTGGCGCGACGAACGCCCTTCGCCTTTTGCATTTTGGCTTCCAACGCTTGAGCGCAAGCCTCGCACGCACGGCCCTTCAGGCGAAACATGCGCTTGCTTAAAAAACGGCGCACCGTCGGCTCCACGCTTTGCGCCGCTTTCAAAAGATCGGGATGTGTGATCAATTCCGGATCGTAATCAAACGTCACCGCGCGGCGGTTTTGATCCACCCGCGCCTTGATAATGCCCGGTTGCTCTGCCACGGCGCGTTCCAACGCCGTGCGACATTTTTCTTCTTCGGATGAAAGAGGCGCGCCCGACATGCCAGCCATGCTACCCCAGCAACAATACCCGCGTCAAAAACAGAGCGTTAAAGCCCAAGACTCTTTTCCAATTCCGCCCTCAATTTTTCCTTTGTTTCTTCGTTGATGGCAGGCGAAACAAAGAGCGGCGGCAAAAGATGCAAATCGCAACGGGAAAAAGGCAGCGGCAGTTGAAATTTGTCCCAACTCTTCAACTCAATCTTCCACTGAAAATGACAAGTCACTGGCAAACTGGGGCGTTGGCTCATTTGCGCTAAAAGAATGATCCCCGGGTGCGCTCGGTAACGCGGCCCGCGCGGGCCGTCGGGCGTCACCGCGCCGTCCTTGCCTGTGTTATTTAAGGTGCGCAAAATCTCGCGGTAAGCCTGCATCGCCTTTTTAGAAGACGAACCGCGCACAGCTTGAATGCCGAACCCCGCGGCGACGTCCGTGATAAGCTGCCCGTCTTTACTGCGGCTGATCATCACCACACAACGCCGCTGCGGCAGGTATTTTTGATAAAAATACGGAAACATCAAAATGCGGTTATGCCAAAACGCAAACAACCACGGCTGCGCGGAAGTCTCTTGCAATAAACCTTCGGGATCATGCACCCTCATGCGCAGCGTCGCCCCCAGCAGACGGATAATCTTCT
>JAZDII010000030.1:0-15994 GCA_043805085.1 bacterium | reverse complement strand
AGATGCCGAGGGGCATTTGTTTTTCTATGTCGAGTCGTTTCCATGTCTGACCGTTCATGTAAAAGGGAGGGTATTGGCCGGCGGCGCAGACGTGGATTTTTTCCGAAGAAACGTCGGCTAAAATAAAGGTGATGCCAACGAATCGCCCTCCGCGCAGGTCGGCAGTAATGCGGCGGTTAAGCTCTGCGACCCAAGCTCCGAGGTCATCTTCAAGCTGGCAAAACATGGCTTTGATCGTCGCCGCGACGCTCGCCATCGTTAAAGCGGCGGGAACGCCCTTGCCACTCACATCGCCGAGGCCGACGAGGAAACGCTGCTGGCGTTCGCAAGATTGGAAGAAACAAAAATCGCCCCCGATTTGCTTGGCGGGCGTGTAATTCATGTAAAGGCGGTGGGATTCAAAGGTAAGATAGGGTTCCGGAAGAAAGGAGTGTTGGATTTCGCTGGCGAGTTCCAGTTCTTGTTTGACGCAGATTTGTTCAATTTCGCGTTTGTGCGATTCAAGCCGCAGCAGCACGTTGACGACGAGACTGGCGAAGGTTTCGCAAATCGCTTCGTCTGTTTCGTCGAAAAATTCGCGGCCAATGGGGTTGAGAGCTTGGAGAACGCCGAAGCATTCGTCGTTGTTCAGCAGAGGCACGGCGATCATGGAGCGTGTGACGAAGCCGGTTTTTTCATCCATTCCCGCATAGTGGCGCGGGTCGTTTTTGGCGTCTTTGATGGTGAGCAGTTTTTTGGATTCAAACACGGAGCCTGCGATGCCCGCTCCTTTGGGAATGCGGGCTGCGGCCAGCATGGGCGCGCTGTTGCCGCGCGCGGAATGGATAACGAGCTCGCCTGTTTTGCGGTCGAGCAAAAAAAGCGAGCAGGCTTCAATGCCGAGAACATCCTGCGAGCGGCGCAGGATTTCTTCGAGCAGTGAATCGAGTTTCGTGACTCTGTTAAAAGAGCGCGCGATGTCCAGCAGCTCTTGGTAACGGCTTAGCTTATCGTTGAAGGTCATGTTTAGTGGAAGAGAGTTTGGTTTTTGTCGGTTTATTTTCTTTGGGAGCTGGTGCGGGCAAAGGTTGGTCGCTGGATAAAATTGCTTCTTCTGTGGGCAGTTCATTCATCTCTCCGCCCCAAATGAGGCTCCATGGTTTTCTCCCGATCGAGGCGGAGAAGGCTTTGGCGTTAGTGGTGATGACTTTGAGGTTGCGGGAAATCACGACAAGGTTTTTAAGGGATTCTTTTAGTTTAGGGTCGTTCGTCCTAACGAGTTCATCAAGAAGAGTGGTTAATTCGTCGGCATGTTTGGCGAGACCTTCGGCGTGGACAACGAGAGAGCCTATCCTGTCGTGAATGTCCGGATAGGCGCATTTTAAGTCGCTGAAGATGGTGTTGACCGTGTCAATGGTTTGATAACCGGCGCGGGTGAGGTCATCAAAGCCGACGACTTTTTGTCCTAAAATAGCGTCTTGAGGGCCGAGTTTGGACAGCGGCGTTGGATGGCGGTCATCCATGTTGGCAGGGATGATATCAATGAATTTTTCCGCTAAGACGGTGTCGGAAATGATGGAGGCGGTGGTTCCTTGATAGAGTTCAGGCGCGTCTTGATCGAGTTTTGCGATGACGCGAACGATGTTTTCAGGATGTTTCAGCCTTTGTTCGGGTTTGAGGAAAGAGATTTTTTTGACAACGCCGATTTGTTTGCCCGCGTAACGGACTTCGGAATTCACACGGACGCCCGCGACGGAGGGGAAGTCAATGTTTACCAAGGCTCCTCCTTTCTTGAAGCTAAAGCCGGTCAAGGCCATCGTAAGCGCGGCAAGTAGAACGACGCTGCAGGCGACGACCGTCGCGGCAATCACGTAATCTGAAGTGTTTTTTGTTTTCATAAGTTGTTTCCCGGAACAAAGCCGATGAGGCGTTTGATGTAATCGTCTTTGGATAGTTTTAAAGGAATGGGGCCGTCGGCCTCTCCTTTGATGAATTGTTGAAGTTCAGGATTGCTGTTGTTGTGGATTTCATCGGGCGTTCCTTCCGCGATGATCTTACCTTGAGACGGCCCTGTGCCGAGCATGATCATGCGCGTGCCGATGCGGAACGCGCTGGTCATGTCATGCGTCACGACAACGGCCGTCATGCCGAGTTTGCGGGTTAAATCTTGCGTCAGTCTGTCCACAACGGCTGTCATCACGGGGTCGAGGCCCGCCGTTGGCTCGTCGCTGAAAAGAAGCTCCGGATCGAGCGCCAGCGCGCGCGCAAGGCCGACGCGCTTTTTCATGCCGCCGCTGATTTCGGCGGGTTTAAGGTCTTCAAAACCCGTGAGGCCGACGAGTTCGAGTTTCATTTTAACGATAAGATCAATGATGTTGGCGTCCACTTTGCTATGTTCCATGATCGGCAAGGAGACGTTTTCGCCGACAGTCATGGACTGGAGCAGCGCGCCTGTTTGAAAAAGAACGCCGAATCGGCGGCGGATTTTGTCCATTTCCGGCGAAGACATTGTTGTGGTTTCTTGGCCGTAGATTTTGATCGAGCCGGAAGTCGGCTTGAGAGAGCCGATCATGTGCCGCAAGAGAGTGCTCTTGCCGCAGCCGCTTCCGCCCATGATGATGAGGGTGTCGCCCTGATAAACTTTAAAAGAGATGCCGTTGAGAACCGCGCGATTGCCGAAATTTCTGACGAGATTGGAAACTTCGATGATAGGTTCAGCGGTGGATTTCATTTTTACAAAAAGAAAAAGAGCGCGGTGAGAATGGCGTTGGCGATGAGCATGGATAAAAGGGAACGGACTACGGAACGAGTGGTCGCCTGCCCAACGCCTTCAGCGCCGCCTTCCACGCTTAGTCCCGTGTGGCAGGCGATGGTGATGATGAGCCATGCAAAAACAAAGCTTTTGATCAACCCACTGTAAAGATCCCACGCTTTGGCGCGTTGGAGGGAGCGGAAAATAAAATTGGCCGTGTCCATGTCCAAGGCAAAATGAGAAATCACCCAGCCGCCAAACATTCCAACGTAATTTCCGAAGACGGTGAGCACGGGGAGCATGATGAGCATGGCAAAAAAACGCGGAACGATGAGGAACCGCACCGGATCAATGGCCATAGCGTTAAGGGCTTCGATTTCTTCCGAGACTTTCATCGTTCCCAGTTCCGCTGTGACAGCCGAGCCGCTGCGGCCAATGACAATGACGGCGATGAGCATCGGCCCTAGCTCCCGCAAGAGGGTGAGCGAGACCAAGTCCGGCACATAATCATCCGCGCCGAGTCTTCCTAATTGGTCCGCCCCTTGCATGGCGAGGGTAAAACCGACGCTAAAAGCCGTGAGAGCCGCCATGGGAATGGCTTGAACGCCGATGCGGAGGATTTGTTGAAAAATGTGGCCGATTTTGAAAGGTTGGCCGCGAAAGGGCGCGACAAAAATCCAATATAAGATTTGAAAATTAAATTGCAGGTAACTTTTCAAATCATTTCCTACGCGATTTAATTACGATTTGGATTGGATAAAACAGTTCTTGGCTTCTTCAAGAGACGGGTAGATGGAAAAAATTTCGCTCAAGCGCACTAAATCAAACACGCTTTTGACCCGCGCGCTCAAGGAAGCCAGCGCGATTTTTCCCGCGTAGGGCCGCGAGCCTTGGTAGTATTCCACCAAAGTGGCAAGGCCGGAGGAATCAATGTAGGAAACCGCCGCAAAATCCAGCAGCAGGGCGGAGCACTTTTCCTTGATTTTGTTTTGAAAGAGATCCCTAAGTTTCGGAGCATGATTAAGATCAATTTCTCCTTCTAAACTAATGACTGTAAAACCAACGTTTTTTTGTTCCGTCCATTGCATGGAAAGCACCTTAACGATGGGGAGTATTCGAAGAAAGCCTAAAATACACAGCAGCTAAGAGTTTTACAAAAGAGCTTGCTCTGTAAGAGCTGGATTCCCGCTTTCGCGGGAATGACACGGAGGAAAACGCTTTACTTCAAGGGGCGATTTTTTTCGCTCACTTTTTCCTGCCATTCCACCCAGCGAGAGTAGCCTTGCGGCACGGGAAGGGAAACCGTTTGCAGTTTTTTGCGATGGGCGACTTGTTCCAGAAAGTTGGAAAAGACAACCCAATCCACGTTTTTCTTTTTTAAGATTTCCGCAAATGCTTTGGCTTCTTCAGGGCGGTCTTGGGCGAATTGAAGGAGTGTTTCAGCGGCTTGTTGCTGCCAGTAAGCGGAATCTTCCGGGTGAACTTCGTTGACGATCCATGTGAAGGCGTGGAGAGCATAGAATTGTTGGTCAAAGGAATCTTCTTGGCCGTAAAGCTCCATCAGTTTCAGCCATGCCTCTGGAGAGAAAGGATGAAAGGGGCCGAAGATGAGAGCGGTTTTGTAATTTTTAATGGACTCGTAGCGTTCGCCTAGCTTGTAAGAACAATCTCCCTGACGGTAGAGAGAAGCTTCCACCAAGTCTTTGACTTCGGGGTTTTGCAGTTTGAACTGTTCGAACATTTGGCGCGCGCGCCGCCAATCGCCGCTTTGGTATTCCGTCTCCGCCTGTTCCCATCGTGTCACCAGCCCCAGACGTTTGTCGTTTTCCACGTCCACCGTTTTATAAGGATTTGCCGCGCGCTCGGTTAACGCATCCAAGGCGAGTTGGAAATGCTCTCTTGCGCGGCCATATTCTTGCATGTCTCGATAGACGCGGCCGAGAAGGAAGTTGACGCGGGGCAGTTCGGGATAGGAAGGGAACTGGATTTTCCATGAATGCAGGGCTTGCAGCGCTTCTTCTTGGCGGTTGATGTCTTTCAGCAAGCCTCCGAGGAGGAGCATAGATTGAGAGCGTAGGCGCGGGCTCAATGTTTCATCTTCCAGAATTTTTTTTAAGGCAATTTCCGCTTCAGCGTATTTTTTGTTTTCGTAAAGACTGCGGGCGGATTCGATCATGCTTTCTTGAGGCATGCGCTGGAAGCTCAAGGTGAGGGGGGCGTCTTGGGCGGATAAGGTGCAAGGCGAGCTCGCCATGAATATTCCTAAAAGTGCGATCACGATTTTTTTAAGATTTTTTTCCATACGGTTCCCCTTTTGGCGGATTATAAAAGATAAAAAGTTTTTTCTTTTGTTGGGTGTAAAAAACTGAAGGATTGCTCGACTGCGCGTCATTTTGCGCGAAGGTAACATTTTCGAATGTTTTGGAAAGGAATTTCTTGCAAGGCAACGTAAAATGAATGCCCATTCCTTAATCGCTGACGAGACGAATCGGAAGATTTTGACGGTCGCCGAGGATCAGTTGCAGGGTTTTCACCGCGATCCTATTTTAGAGATCAGCCGTCGTGTAGAGTTGCCGCCGCAAGAGGTTATCGAGCGTCTCCGCGTTATGATGAGGGCGGGCGTCATCCGCCGTGTGCGTCAGACATTGGTGAATCTCACGTCCGGAGCGTTGGCGGCGTGGAAAATTTCGCCTTCGCGTTTGGACGCCGCTTTTGATTTTTTGTCAAAGGACGACCCGTTTAGCGGTCACGTCGTCATTCGTCGCGCTGATAGCGGTTTTGACGGCGAGGCGGCGCAGTATCGTCTTTGGACGACGCTTCAAGTTCCGCAGGGTTTTTCTCTTGAAGAGCATTGCGAAGCTTTGCGCGGCAGGATTGGCGCGGAGGAGGTTCGCTTGATGCCCGCGCAGGGCGTCTTTGCTCTCGGCGTGGGCCATGTGCGCAGGGAAACGCTGGCGGCGGACGCGAAGGCGGATGCGCCGGTTATGATGCGGGAAAGAAAGGTTGTTCCGTTAGATGAGTTGGAATGGCGGGTCGTCAAAGCGTTGCGGCGCGAGTTTTCTGCGGAAGAAATCCGGCTCGATCTTTGGCGGCAGCGCGCAAGGGAGGCGGATTTGGATTTTGAAACGTTTTGCAAAGTTGCGGAGCAATTAGCGGTGAAGGATTGCATCGGACGTTTTTCCGTTTCTCTTGAGCATTCCAAGCTTGTGCCTTGCAACGGCCTTTTTTTATGGGCGGCGGCTGCCGGGCGCGAGGTGGAAACAGGCGGCGAGGTTGGGCGATTTTATGCGCTTACGCATTGCTACTGGCGGCGTAACGGGCCGGACGGGTTCAATATCATGGCCATGGCGCATGGGAAAAATGAGGAGTCTGTCCTTCAACGCAAGGCGGCGATTGATGAACATTTGAAAGACCTCGGTATTCCTATCGCACGCACGGCCGTTTTTTGGAGCGAGCGCAGCAGCATTAAGCCGTCTGCTATTGAGCCGGAGCGTATGTTTATTTGAGTTTTTTTGAAATCAACAAGAGCAACCAAGAAATTTTTTTACTAACCAACACACACACCAAAACGGCAATAACAGGGATAATCAACGGCAAAAATAGACGACCGATATTCAAGACAATTTCACGTTTTTTCATCGGCTCATCATCATTTTCGTCTTCGATAAGGTCCCTTGTAGAGTGCAATCTCCAGTCCGAAACAACTGCAGCAACAAAGAAAACAATGGTCAACGAGAATAACGGCCAGTGCATTGGAGGCCATGGAACGAATTTCCAGCTCCATTCACCATGTATTATTGAGCCACTTAAAGCACCAAGAATAATGCACCATGCAGATGTATAGTGTAGATGAGCATAATCAGCCCAATGTCTAAATTTTTCAGCACGCACAAACTGTTGGCAATCGTCTTTCGAGCAGTTTTCTTGAGGCTTTGCTTGTGAATTCCAGTATTTCTTTAAATCTTCAATAGAGTTTTTACTGATTAATGCTGCTCCTTTTTTTCGCGCGGTTTGTGCCCATGTTGCGTTATAATGATGTTCAAACCACGGATAAGCCAAGGAACGATGCAAGGCATAAACAATAACGCCGGCAGTCAAAGTTAAAGCGAGAAGCAACCCCGTACCAAAGTGAAAAATTCCCTTTTCGCCTGTTGCTTGCAGCAACAGCACTTCTTTTTCAGTTATTCCAGTTATTTGTGTACCTGCAGCCACACAGAAAGAAATGATAAAGAACACGCCAGAAAAAACACTGCGTAAATAAAAACTAAGAGAGAAAGATTTTACAATTTCATCCATGCGCCATACCTCCTACATGATTGCATATAAATCGGCAAACCGGAATATCATTATGAAGAAAGGATGATTGCCCTCGCGTCTGCTTCTAGGCAAGCTTGCGCGCTATGAATTCAACCGAAGCTTATGCCCGTTGCGCGGCGTTGGCTAAGTCTCATTACGAGAATTTTCCGGTGGGACGACTTGTGGGGAAGAAATTAAGGCCGCATGTGCATGCGATTTATGCTTTTGCGCGCGTGGCGGATGATTTGGCTGATGAGGGTTACGAGCAAAAGGACGGCGCGCCGCCGCTCACGCAGGAGCAGCGCACGGATGCGCTTTTGCGTTATCAAGGCCAGCTTGACGCCGCGTTGAAGGGCCAGCCGCTTGAGGCGGAAACGGAATGGATTTTTTTGCCTTTAGTTGATACTGCGAGACGGTTTGATTTGCCGGAATCGCTTTTTTACGACCTTCTTTCCGCGTTTCAACAGGACGTCGTCAAGCGGCGTTACGCGACGTTTGCCGAGGTTTTGGATTATTCCCGCCGCAGCGCGAATCCCATAGGCCGGCTTGTGCTCTACTTGCACGGTTATCGCAGGGCGGAGGAGAGCCGTTTGTCTGATTTGATTTGCACGGCGTTGCAACTGGCCAATTTTTGGCAGGACGTGGCGGTGGATTTGCTGAAAGACCGGATTTATTTGCCGCAGGAAGATATGCGGAAATTCGGCGTGAGCGAGGAGCAGCTTTTTGCAAAGCGCGCGGATGAGTCTTTCCGCCGTTGCCTTGAGTTTCAGGTCAAGCGTACGTGGGAATTGTTTCATCAAGGCAGAGGGCTGCCGCGCCGCTTGAAGAAGGGGTTGGGTTGGGAAATCCGGCTGACATGGCTCGGTGGGACGGCGATTTTGAAAAAGATCGAACGGCAAAATTACGATACTTTAACACGCCGACCGAAGCTGACAAAATGGGATATGCTTCGCTTGTTGCCTTGGGCGTGGTTGACGAGGTGAGATGACGACTTCCTCCAGCACACGCATTACGAAGCAGAGCGGGTCGAACCTTGCTCTGGCGTTCTTTTGTTTGCCGAAAAAGATGCGCAGGGATATGGCGTCGTTTTACGCTTTCTGCCGCATCGTGGACGATGTTGTGGATGAGAATGCTGATGATTTGGAGCGCGCGCGCGACGGGCACTCTTTTTGGCGCAAGAAGATTGAGGTTTGTTATAGCGGCGGTGCGCCGGTGACGGAGTTAGGCAAGGAGCTGGCGGATATCGCGCGGCGACATCAAATCCCACAGCGTTTTTTTCATGATATTTTAGACGGCGTGGAGATGGATTTGGAGAAGAAGCGCTATGCGACGTTCGCCGAGCTTGAAAAATACTGCTACGGCGTGGCGTCCGCCGTGGGGCTTGTATCCATCCACATTTTTGGTTGCACGCATCCGCAAAGCGAGGAATACGCCGTCGCGCTGGGCAAGGCGTTTCAACTGACCAACATCTTGCGCGATGTGCGGCACGATTTGGAGGAGTTTGGCCGCATTTATCTTCCGCAGGACGAGATGGCGGCGTGCGGCGTGACGGAGGAAGATTTGCGGCGCGGCGGGCATTCGCCTGCGCTCGAAAAGCTTTTCCGCCTGCAATATTTCCGCGCGCGGCATTTTTACAGCAAAGCGCAGCGGCTGATTCATCCGCAAGATCGTGAGGCCTTGAAGGCGGCGTTCGTGATGACCCGCGTTTATCGCAGCTTGTTGGAAAAAATTCGTCGCAATCAATTTCGCGTGTTGGAACAGAACGTGCGGTTGACGAAAAAGGAGAAGCTCAAGGCGATTTTTCAAGCGTGGTTTTGTGAAAAGAAAGAAAAACTGCGGCGGCCCTTGCGCGTGGCGGTGTGGGGCGGCGGTTATGCGGGCTTGAGCGCGGCGTTGCATGCGGCGTTGAGCGGCCACAGTGTCGAACTTTACGAGGCCAAGCCGCGCCTCGGCGGGCGGGCGCATAGTTTTAAAGAAACGCATACCGGCGCGGTTCTCGACAATAGTCCGCATGTGTTCATGGGCTGCTACCGCGCGAGCATGAGGCTGTTTGAAATGCTGGGCGTGAAAGAAAAGCTGCATCTTTCGCAGGGATTGTCCTTGCGCTTTTGCAGTGAGGCGCAGGGTTTGACTACGTTGCAAATTCCCGCATGGCCGTGGCCTTTTTATGGGCTGGCCGCGCTTGTTAGATTTAAGGAACTCAACTGGCGCGACCGGCTTTCTATTTTGCGCATGGGCGGGCGTTTGGCTTTGGGCCTCAAGCCGGGGCGAAATCAAACGGCTGAAGAATGGCTGAAACATCAGACGCGCGGCGCGGTTCGCGCTTTGTGGGAGCCGTTGTGCGTGGCGGCGTTGAACGAGCCGATTTCCACCGCCAGCGCGCGGGTTTTTTACGAAGTCATCCGCCGCGCCCTTTTCAGTTCGCGCGCGGACTCGGCGGTTTATTTTACCAAAACGAGTTTAGACGATTTCTTTGTTCCTGAAGCGCGGCTGTTTTTGGAATCCGTCGGCGCGCGCGTTCACGAAAACTGCGCTGTCCAAGCCGTGCATTTTAGAAAAAATGAAGTGGAATCTTTTCAAACAACCGACGGGCGCGAAGTGAAAGCGGATGTTTACATCAGCGCATTGCCTTGGCGCGCGCTGGCTGCGCTCTTGCCGGAGGGCAATTCGTTGAAGCATTCTGCAGAAAGCATTTCATCTTCGCCTATCGTGACGGTTTATTTATGGACCGACCGACCACTTTTCGACGCGCCGATGCTGGGGTTGCTCGACTCGCCTGTGCATTGGGTCTTAGACCAAACGGCGCGCAGTGATGGAAAAAACTATCTCTATGCCGCCGTCATGAGCGGCGCATATGAGCATGTTCATCGGGGTAATAAAGAGATGATAGAACGTGTGTGGAACGAACTGTGCCGTCTGCTGCCCTCCGCGCGCGAGGCGAAAGTGACGCACGGTTTTGTTTATAAAGCATTGGACGCAACTTTTGCGTCAACGCCCGAAACCGAAGCTCATCGTCCTGCAAACAAGACGGCGTGGGAAAATTTATTTTTAGCGGGCGATTGGACGGCTACCGGCTTGCCGGGGACGTTGGAGAGCGCGGTAGTGAGCGGGAAGATGGTTATGGAAAAGATCGAAAATAAAGATTGCAAAAAATAGGTTATGGTATACTTTTTATACCAGATTGAAATTTGAGTTTGTTCCCTCAAAAGCGCGGCCAACAAGGTCAAACACGGAGTTAATTTTATTGAGGCGCAGGATTTGTGGGAAGATGAAAAGCGGGTGGAACTGCCAGTCAATTTCACCAGTGAACCTCGGAGGATTGTGACGGCTTTGCTTTACGGGAAACATTGGTCGGCGGTTATCACAGTGAGAGGCGAACGCATCAGAATTATTTCCGTGCGCAGAGCGCGGGAAGATGAAAAGGAAGCTTATGAAAGCGATATTGGAAAAAAAGAAGACAAAACGTGTAACGGGTGAAGAATTCGACCGCATGTTTGATGAAGGAGCGGACATTTCTGCTTACATAGATTGGAAAAAGGCAACGCGTCCCGGCCTACAGCCCGACCGCGTCAATGTGGACTTGCCGCGCTGGACGATTGACGCTTTGGACAGGGAGGCGGAGCGCGTGGGCGTGAGCCGCCAAGCCATTATCAAAACATGGCTGGTTCAACGCTTGGATGCCTTGAAGGCGAAATAAAGGGCGATCGACGGGGCTCGAACCCGCAACAGCCAGAACCACAATCTGGAGCTCTACCATTGAGCTACGATCGCCATAGGCAAGGGGAAAAGGATAGAAGGGACGCTGCGTTCCTTCAATCGGAATTTTATTCGGCTTGGTCTTTGAGGCTGTATTTTTTACAATAAGTTGAAAGGGTTGTGATGAAAAAATTCGGTCTTACGGGCGGAGTGGCTTGCGGAAAATCAACTGTTGGCGGGATGTTGCAACAATGGGGTTGGAGGGTGATTGACACGGATGCGATTGCGCATCGGCTTTATGAGCCGGGGATGCCTGCTTATCAGAAAATAGTTGACGCCTTTGGCCCTTCTGTTCTAAAAGGGGATTGCACTGTTGACCGAGCTTCTTTGGGTCAGTTGGTATTTTCCGATCCCGAAAAGCGGCGGTTGTTGAACTCGTTAGTTCATCCTCTTATCCGTTCGGCTTGGCAGCAGGAACACAACGATCATTTGCTAAAACATCCGGAAATTCCCGTGTTTGTCATCATGCCTCTGTTATTTGAGAACCGCTTGGAAAGCTGGTTTGATGCGGTGGCGTGCGTGGGCTGTTCCCGAAAGGAGCAGCGAGCGCGGCTGGCGGCGCGGGGTTTGGATGCGAAGCAGGTGGATCAAAGAATTGAGGCGCAGTGGCCTCTTGAAGTGAAGATGGAAAAAAGTCAGGTTGTCCTCTGGAATAACGGCAGCTTTGCGTGTTTGGAAGACCAAGCGCGGGAGTTGAACCGTTTATGGCAGGGAAACGCTTGATCGCTCCAAAAAGGAACTCTTATGTCTGACGAAGCCAACCCTAATCCTAATGATTACACTCCTTCTCCGAGGTTTGAAGGAGGTTATGACAACGGCCCGCGCCATGATGATTTCAGGCGGCGCAGCAGCGGCGGCAGACGTGATTTCCATCGCGGCGGTGGACGGCGTTTTGACCGTCACAGCAGGGGCGGTCGTTATGAAGGCGAACGCGCGCCTTATGAAGAAGATCAGCAAGATTACGCGCCCACGCCGCTTTTGTCGCCGACGGGCGAGCTTTTGCCGCCTCCGCCGGATATGCATTTGAGCGATTTGCAGAAGATGTCCCAGCAAGAGTTGATCAAATGCGCCGATGAAGCAGACGTGGAAAACGCCAGCGCGTTGCGCAGTCACGAGTTGATTTTCGAGGTGCTTAAACGCCACGCCTATCGCGGCGGCAAGATGTTCGGCGAGGGCGTTCTGGAAATTTTGCCCGATAATTACGGGTTCCTTCGCTTGCCGAAGTATGATTACACGCCTTGTCCGGAAGACATCTACGTCTCGCCGCAACAGATTCGGCGTTACGGTTTGCGCAAGGGCAATCTTGTTGCCGGCGAGATTCGCCCGCCGCGCAATAAGGAGCGTTATTTTTCTCTTGTTTCAGTTCAGCAAGTGGAGCGCAGCGAGCCTGAAGCGGCCAAAAAGGTCATTTACTTTGATAATCTCACGCCGCTTTTTCCCAACAAGCGCATTATCTTAGAGAGTGCAACGCTCAAAGACCTCGCCATGCGGGCGATGGACTTAATTTCGCCCATCGGCTTCGGCCAGCGCGGTCTCATCGTCGCGCCGCCGCGCACGGGCAAAACGGTTCTCATGCAGAAAATCGCCAACGCCATCACGGCAAATCATCCCAAGGCTTACCTTATCGTTTTGCTTATTGACGAGCGGCCTGAAGAGGTCACCGATATGGAGCGTTCTGTGAAGGGCGAGGTGATTAGTTCGACGTTTGATGAACCGCCTGATCGCCACATTCAAGCCGCCGAGATGGCCATCGAACGCGCCAAGCGTTTGGCGGAGCGCGGCACGGACGTGGTGATTTTGTTGGACAGCATCACGCGGTTGGCGCGGGCTTACAACACGATGCAGCCGCACAGCGGCAAGATTCTCTCCGGCGGCGTGGACGCGAATGCGTTGCACAAGCCGAAGCGGTTCTTCGGCGCGGCGCGTAATTTGGAAGATAGTGGCAGTCTCACGATTATTGCGACGGCATTGGTGGACACTGGAAGCAAGATGGACGAGGTGATTTTCGAGGAGTTCAAGGGAACGGGAAATATGGAAATGCACCTTGACCGCGCGTTGGTGGACAAGCGCGTTTATCCGGCGTTCAACGTTTCCAAATCCGGCACGCGCAAGGAGGAGTTGCTTTATCATGTGGACGAAATGCCGCGCATGCACATGTTGCGAAAAGCGTTGAGCAGCCTTCCGCCCGTGGAAGCCATGGAACTATTGCTCGAACGTCTCAAGAAGACAAAGACCAACGTCGAGTTCCTGCTTTCGATGAATTTGAAAGAGTAAAAGTTCTTCAAAACAGGTCTTTCCTTATTAAGCGGCGGCAACGCCGCAAGGGGGTTTTTATGTCTTGCTTCATTATGAACCAATGTTCATAATGACAATTAACAAATGAGACCAAAGAAGACGCGGTGGGTGAAGTGTTTGCCGGGGGAGAGGTGTTTTAGGCCGCAGTGTCGCGTGTTGGAAGAATTGGAGGGGGTGTGTCTTTCTTTGGATGAGTTCGAGGCGATGAGATTGGCGAATCTTGAAGATAGGAAGCAGGAGGACGCGGCAAGAAAGATGAAAATTTCGCGCCCCACATTTTCGAGGATATTGAGTTCAGCTCATCGTAAAATTGCCGATGCGTTGGTCAACATCAAAGCCATCAGGATTGAAGGCGGGTCTTGCAAAATCAGAGGAGAGAAGCGATGAAAGAGTGGAAAAAGTTTCTCTATGTCGCGGCGGCTTTTTTGGTCTGTTTTTATTTGCCCATTGAAAATGCGCGGTTTAACAACGCGGTGTTCGAAGCTTTGGCTTTGGTTAAATGGTATGCGCGGGAGCATGTGCTTTTGTGTCTTGTTCCGGCGTTTTTTATTGCCGGGGCAATCTCGGTTTTTGTTAGCCAAGCCTCGGTGATGAGATATTTCGGCGCGCGCGCAAATCGCTGGCTTTCGTACAGCGTGGCTTCGGTTTCGGGAACGATTCTCGCTGTTTGTTCTTGCACGGTGTTGCCGCTTTTTTCAGGAATTTATAAGCGCGGGGCGGGGCTGGGGCCAGCCGTCGCGTTTCTTTATTCGGGGCCGGCTATCAATGTTTTGGCGATTATTCTCACCGCGCGGATTCTAGGGTGGGAGCTTGGCGTGGCGCGAGCCGTCGGCGCGGTTTTGTTTAGCATTGTCATTGGATACCTCATGCATTTGATTTTTTGGAAAGAAGAAAAAGCCCGACACACTGAAGCCGATTTGCAGATTGGTGAAGTTCAAGAGAGCCATTCTTTAGGGCAACAAGCTCTTTATTTTGCCTCGATGGCCGGAATTCTTGTGTTTGCTAATTGGGGAAAGCCCTTGGAAGGCGATCACGGGCTGTGGCTGTGGATTTTTTCCTGCAAATGGTGGATTACGGGGTTCTTTTCGATTGTTTTGGCGGTTGTTCTGACGCGCTGGTTTAAAAAAGAGGAGATGAAAGAGTGGACATCGGCCACATGGACGTTTGCGTTGCAAATCCTGCCGCTTTTATTGGGTGGCGTTCTGCTTTCCGGATTTTTGCTTGGGCGAGTTGGCCATGAAGGAATCATCCCTTCGCGTTTTGTGACGGCATTGGTGGGGGGCAATTCCTTTTTCGCCAATTTCTTTTCCGCAATCATCGCGGCTTTCATGTATTTTGCGACGTTGACTGAGGTGCCGATTTTGCAAGGACTCATCGGCGCGGGCATGGGCAAAGGCCCTGCTTTAGCGCTTTTACTCGCAGGCCCGGCGTTGAGTTTGCCGAGCATGCTGGTGATTCGGAGCGTCATGGGAACAAAAAAGACGGTTGTGTACGTGTTGCTAGTCGTTGCGCTTTCGACTGTCGCCGGAATGTTTTTCGGAATGATAACGCGATAAGGAGAACTAAAATGAAAATTGAAATTCTTGGAATGGGTTGCCCGAAGTGCAACCGACTTTTCGCCGATGTTGAGGCGGTCGTGAAGGAGGTTAACCTTAAGGCTGAAATCAGCAAGGTTGCCGACATTGATAAAATCACTGAATACGGCGTGATGATGACGCCGGCTTTAGTGGTGAATGGCAAAGTGGTCGCTGCAGGCAAAATCCCCAGCAAGGAAGAAATCAGGAAGTTTGTTTCTCTATGAAAAAGACGGTTCTTGCGCTTTTGGCGGTTATTGTTGCTGCTCATTTATACATGTTTCCATTGCAAGCCGAAGAAACGACTGCTTCCAAGCCGATTTCTCAAGTGGTGGTGTATTATTTTCACGGAACGCTTCGATGTCCGTCGTGCCACCTCATTGAACAGTATGCCAAAGAAACCGTGGAGCGAGATTTTGCGGGCCAACTCTCTTCTGGACGGGCGGTGTTCAAAATCATCAACGTTGAAGAAAAGGGCAACGAACATTTCACGAATGATTATCAACTTTACACTAAATCCGTCGTCGTTTCGCTTGTCAAAAACGGCAAGGAAGAAAAATGGAAAAATCTGAAAGAGGTTTGGCCGCTTTTGAGAAACAAGGAGAAGTTTTCCGCTTACGTCAAAGATGAAGTTGGGAAATATCTCAAGGAGCTTTGATGAATTTTTTCGATGCGGGCATTCTATCAGCGGCTTGGCTTGGCATTTTAACGTCGGTTAGTCCTTGTCCTTTGGCGACCAATGTCGCGGCGGTGTCTTTTATTTCAAAGAAAATCGAGCATCCGTTTCTCGTGTTTTTGGCAGGCTGTTTTTACACCCTCGGAAGAATGGCGGCATATGCGATTTTGGGGATTCTCATTATCCGCTCGATTTTTAGCGTGCCTGCCATCGCAAATTTTTTGCAGAAAAACATGAGTCTGCTTCTCGGCCCCATTTTAATGATTACGGGCGGGTTTCTTTTGGATATTTTTAAATTTCCCTCTTTCGGAGTTTCCTTGAGCCGCGAACATCAAAGCCGTCTTGCTAATGCTGGAGCGGGAGGAGCGTTTCTTCTTGGAATTTTATTTGCTCTCGCATTTTGCCCCATTTCGGCGGCGCTCTTTTTCGGCAGCCTCATCCCGCTAACCATTAGCCACAAAGGGGGTGTGGCCTTTCCTTTTATTTATGGCATCGGCACGGGATTGCCTGTTTTGTTTTTCGCTATTCTTATGGCTCTTGGAGTGACGTCACTGAATCGTTGGCTTCAGTATGTCGGTAAATGGGAACGGACCATGAGAAAGATCACGGGTTGGATTTTTATTCTCGTCGGCTTGTATTATGCCAGTATTTATACGCTGAAGATTT
>JAZDII010000029.1:0-19159 GCA_043805085.1 bacterium | reverse complement strand
TTATAAATTAAACGGGAAAATCATCCATCATCCGCCTTCCGACAGCGACGCTCTGGCTAAATGCCAGCCGGTTTATAAAACATTTCAGGGTTGGCAGACGCCCACAGGTCAAGCGCGTTCCTTTAATCAACTGCCGCCGCGCGCGCGTGATTATTTGAAGGCTTTGAAAATGTTGACGGGCGCGCCTATCAACACCGTCTCCGTCGGCGCGAAGCGCAACGAGACTTTTTCCCATGGCAGTTGAAACAACGTCCGGCGGCCATGCGCCACGACACGTTGCCATCATTATGGATGGGAACGGGCGCTGGGCCAAGAAACGACATCTGCCGCGTCTAGCCGGCCACCGTGAAGGCGCAAAAGCCGTTCGCGCCACGATTCAAGCGGCGATCAAAGCGGGTGTGAAATATCTGACGCTTTACGCTTTCTCTGTTGAAAACTGGCAACGCCCCAAGCTGGAAGTGGCCGGTTTGATGCAATTGCTTTCTGCCACCATTGATGAGCAACTGGAGGAGCTTCATAAAAATAACGTCCGCCTTCGCGTCATCGGGCGGTTGAGCGATCTGTCCCCCGCCCTGCGCAAAAAACTGGAGCAAAGCATTCAAAAAACGGCGGGCAATACGCGCATGACGCTCGTGCTGGCGTTAAGTTACAGTGGAAGGGTGGAACTGACGGAGGCGGCGCGGCGCATCGCTGTTCAAGTTCAACAGGGCGCGCTTAAACCGGAAAAAATCACCGAGGCAACGATTCAGCAAAATCTTTATACGGCGGATTTGCCCGATCCTGATTTATTGATTCGCACCAGCGGCGAAATGAGGCTAAGCAATTTCTTGCTTTGGCAAATGTCTTACGCGGAAATTCACGTCACGCCCGTGCTTTGGCCGGATTTCGGCGAAAAGGATTTTATGAAAGCTGTTGAAGATTTCAAAGGCCGGCAACGCAAATTTGGCCGAGTTTAAGGTATGTTGGCGGCGCGCTTTCTTTCTTTTCTGGTTTTGTGGACGATTATCCTTGTTCTGGTTTTCAGCAAGTTCATCGGCGGCATCTTTTTTGTCATCGCCTGCATCGGCCTGTTTGCTCAATGGGAATTTTACCGCATGCAGGAAGGCAAAAACATCAAAGTGTTTAAAAAAACAGGCGTCACATGCGGAGCATTGCTCTTTATTTTTTCTTATCTGCAACTTGGTTTGAACGTAGAAACGCAACACATTCGCTCCGGCTTGGAAGTTCTCATCGTCCTCGTCGTTATTTTAGGAACTCTCGCGCGCCAAGTGTTCGAGAAGGAACAGTCGCAAGCCGTCGCCACAATCGGCCTGACATTGCTCGGTTTTTTTTACGTGCCCTATCTCTCCAATTTTTTTCTCAAAACTCTTTTCCTGCGCGGCGCGGACCAAGGATTTTATCTCATCGTTTATCTTATCGCCGTCACCAAGTTGACGGATGTGGGCGCTTACACCATCGGCTCTCTCATCGGGCGGCATAAGATGATTCCGCGCATCAGCCCGAAGAAAACATGGGAAGGCTTTTTCGGCGGCCTTTTGATTGCTGTAGCCGCAAGCGTCATCCTTGTCAGGGTGATGCCTCAACAGTTAGACGCCATCACGCCCGCCGCTTCTTGGATTTTAGGTATTGTGTTGGGATTGTTAAGCGTCGTCGGAGATCTGGCGGCGTCGGTGGTTAAACGCGACTCGCAAAGCAAAGACTCCGGTGTTTTGATTCCCGGCATCGGCGGCGCACTGGACTTGATTGACAGCCTTCTTTTCACTTCGCCTATCTTTTATTGTTACCTGACCATTTTTGCGGCGGTATGAAGCGCGTTATTCTCCTCGGCTCCAGCGGTTCGATCGGCCAAAGCGCTTGCAAAGTGGCACGCGCGCTTCCCGATAGAATGAAGATCGTCGGCATGGCGGTTCACAGCAGCGCGGATATTTTGCGCAAGCAGATGGAGGAATTCAACCCCAAGGCTGTCGCCATCACGGATGAAAACGCCGCGCAAAAATTTTCGCCGCCGTCCTGCCGCTTCTACAAAGGCGAGGAAGGGTTGACGCGCCTCGTGGAAGAAACAGAAGCAGATTTGGTTCTCGTGGCCATCGTCGGCACAAGCGGCTTGAAACCTGCTCTGGCGGCTCTGAAAGCGGGTAAAGATTTGGCCGTCGCCAGCAAGGAAATTCTCGTCATGGCGGGAGAAATTGTCATGGCGACGGCGCGTGAAAACGGCCGCCTCATCCTGCCCGTGGATAGCGAGCATAACGCGATTTTTCAATGCCTTCAAGGCGCGCGCCACGAACATGTGCGGCGGCTGATTCTGACGGCTTCCGGCGGCCCTTTTCGCAAAACGCCTGAGGCGGAACTGGCCCGTGTCACGGTGGAACAAGCGCTGCGGCATCCGACGTGGAAGATGGGTAAGAAGATCACCATTGATTCCGCCACGCTTTTTAACAAAGGGCTGGAGATGATCGAAGCGCGCTGGCTTTTCGACGTGGACATCGCGCGCGTCGAAGTCTGCGTGCATCCGGAAAGCATCGTGCACTCGATGGTGGAGTTTGTGGATCGCTCCGTCCTCGCGCAGATGAGCCGCTCGGACATGTGCTTTCCCATTCAATACGCCGTGACTTATCCGGAGCGGGTGGAGGGCGATTTGCCGCGCCTTGATTTGGCCAAGCTGGGCAAGTTGACGTTTGAAGAGCCGGATCACACGCGCTTCCCCGCGCTTCGTCTGGCGCGCCAAGCGGGCGAAGACGGCGGCGCGTTGCCTGCCGTTTTCAACGCTGCGAATGAAGTGGCGGTGGAAAAGTTTTTAGCCGGTCAAAGTTCTTTTCCGAAAATTTGGGAGACAGTGGAAACGGTGATGAACGCGCACCAAAAGATTGCTTCGCCCAGCCTTTTTGATATACTGGAAGCTGATTCTTGGGCGCGTCGGCAAGCCCGCCAGCAATACCCATCTTAATTAAACTAAATTTATGAATTTTTCATTCTCTCCGTCGCCACGGCAACGCCGCCTCTTTACTTTCGCTTTGGTTTTTGCCGCCGTTGTTGCGATTGCTTCTGCTTTCGTTTTTGGAGAAAAAATCGCCGTTCTGAAAGGCCTGCTTGCCCTGTGGACATTCCTCGTCGCCTTCGGCCTGTTCAGCATCACGGTGTTCGTTCATGAGTGGGGGCATTTCCTTGCCGCCCGGCGTTACGGTTTAGTGGTGGAGCGATTCGCCATCGGCTTCGGCCCAAAGATTCTAGGCTGGGAGCGGAACGGTGTGGAATATGTTCTTAACTTATTCCCGTTGGGCGGCTTCGTCCAGCTTCCGCAAATCGCGGCGATGGACATCGTCGAGGGTAAATCGCAAACCGCTATTACCGACCTTCCGCCCGCTTCACCGTGGGCCAAAGGCATGACAGCCTTTTGGGGTCCTCTTTTTAGCTTCTTGCTCGCCTGCGTTTTGGCGGTTCTCGTCTATTTCCTCGGCATCCCTCAAAATCAAGCGCTGAACACGACGACGATCGGTTACATCGAACCCGACAGTCCGGCAGCCAAAGCCGGCCTTCAGCCCGGAGATCGCATCGTCAGCATTGACGGCAAAAAAGTGGAACGCTGGGCAGGGCGCAGCGGCGGGGTGGCGGAATCTATTGTCTTGAGCATTGGAAAAAAAGTGCAAGTGGAGGTGGAACGAAGCAACCAACTTTTGAAGTTCGACATCATTCCCGAAAAAGACCCGACAATGGAAGGGCTGCGCAGCCTCGGTTTTGAAAAATATTTTGCCCGCGAATTGGTGGTGGACATGGTCATCAAAAATTCCCCCGCGCATCAAGCCGGTTTGGAAAAAGGCGACCGCGTCCTGTCTTTCAATGACCAACCTATTTTCAGCTCAATCCAATTGAGCAAGCAGATTCTTGTTTCCCAAGGCCCGCAAAAATTCACTTACATCCGCGACGGCGCGCGACACGATGTGTTCATCACACCGCAAAAAGCCGTCAATCATCACATGCTGATGATCGGCGTGATTTGGAAGCCGGATGAAAGCCAGCTCGTGAATGTGGATCCGTGGAGCATGATTTCCGCCAGTGTGACGTTCATTTACAAAACCCTGCGCGCGTTGGTGAGCCATGATTCAGGCGTCGGGTTCAAGCATTTAAGCGGCCCCGTGGGCATCTTTGACAAAATCATGGAGCTGCTGTCCATTGACTGGCGGCTGGTGCTTTATTTCGGCGTCATTCTCAACGTCAATCTCGCCATCATCAATCTCATGCCGTTGCCCGTGCTCGACGGCGGGCACATTGTGCTTTGCCTCATTGAAGCCATCCGCAAGCGGCCGCTGCCGCCTAAAGTTATTTACGCCATTCAAACTTCGTTTTTCTTCGCGTTGATCAGCCTCATTTTATTCGTGTCGTTCTATGACGTTCGCCGCATTAAAAATCGCGTGACGCAACCGGAAGAAAAGCCCCTTGAAATGCCGCGATTTGAGGAGACGAAAGAAAAGCCCGTCGCGCCTTAAAATATGCTCTACTGCGATCATCTCCTGCTCTACCAACGCCGCCGGACGCGCGAGGTAAAAGTCGGAGATGTCGGGATAGGCGGCGACAATCCCATCCGCCTTCAGTCCATGCTGACGTGCGACACGATGAACACGGCGGCTTGCGTCCAACAAACGCTGGATTTGGTCGCGGCGGGTTGCGAGATCGTCCGCATCACTGCGCCTACCGTCAACGACGCCGCCAACTTGCGCCATATCAAACAGGGCCTACTGGAACGCGGCTGCCGCGTCCCTCTCGTCGCGGATATCCATTTCAAGCCGGAAGCGGCGATGGAAGCGGCTCAATGGGTGGAAAAAATCCGCATCAATCCGGGCAATTTCGCCGATAAGAAAAAGTTCCAAGTCCGCGAATACACGGACGCGCAATACGCCGAAGAAGTGGCGCGCGTGGAAGAAGCGTTCGCGCCGCTGGTGAAGCTGTGCGCGGAGCGCAAGACGGCGATACGCATCGGCGTCAACCACGGCTCGCTTTCTGATCGCATCATGAACCGTTTCGGCGACACGCCGCTGGGCATGGTGGAGAGCGCGTCGGAATACGCCCGCGCGGCGCGCAAGCTGGATTATCACGACTTGGTATTCTCGATGAAGTCGTCCAACCCCAAGGTGATGATTCACGCCTACCGCCTCCTCGCGGCGAGGATGAATGAATTGAAGTGGGATTATCCCCTGCACCTCGGCGTCACGGAAGCTGGCGAAGGCGAAGATGGCCGCATCAAAAGCGCCATCGGCATCGGCGCGCTTTTGATGGACGGCATCGGCGATACAATCCGCGTTTCTCTCACGGAAGACAGCGTACGGGAAATTCCCGTCGCGCGCGCGCTCGTGCGGTTTGTCGAAAAAATTGCCGCGCAGCAAGAGCCTCTCCAAAAATTCGCGCGGGAGGACGCTCCCACCAACTTCGACCCGTGCTCCTACAACCGCCGCGCGAGTGAAAAAATAAGCGTAGGCGGCGTTACCTTAGGCGGAACGGAACCCGTGCGCGTGGCGGCGGCGCGGTCGGACTTTGACGCGGCTAAAAATGACGACCCCGCGCCGGAATTTTGTTATGAGGCGGCGCAAGTAATGGAAGTGGACGTTGAAGATGAATCTCAACTTCAAAAAATAAATCAGCTAGAAAAGCCCGCCCTTATCACGATTAAAGACGGCTGCCGACTGCACCCCGTCGCGGCGTTTCGTTTGCTGGCAAAAAAAAATCCAACCGCGCCATCCCCTTTTGCTTAAAGACACATTCCAGCCCGATGAAAAAGAGGAGGAACTGGACGCGCTCATCGCCGCTTCGGTGAACATCGGCGCGCTTCTGTGCGATGGCATTGGAGATGCCGTGCTTGTCCGCAACAACTCGCGCCCTGTGCAGCTTGCCTACAACATCCTCCAAGCCTGCGGCAACCGCTCGTTCAAAGCCGATTACGTCGCCTGCCCTTCCTGTGGACGGACGCTCTACGACATCCAAGCCGCCACCGCGCGCATCAAAGCCGCCACACAACATCTCAAGGGCGTGAAAATCGCCATCATGGGCTGCATCGTCAACGGCCCGGGGGAAATGGCCGACGCCGACTTTGGCTACGTCGGCGGCGCGCCGGGCAAAATCAACCTCTACGTCGGCAAAACGCCCGTCAAATTCAACATCCCCGAAGCCGAAGCCGTCGAACGCCTCAAAGACCTCATCAAAGAACACGGCAAGTGGGTGGAAGGATAATCGTTAAAAAGGGTGGTGTCCTAATTTGAAATTCTTAGCAACGGCTTTATGTTTCGCCATATGTTCACAGTGAGTAACAAAGTCTATCGTCAGCGCTCAAATGAGGACACTACCTTAAAAAGTCGGCGCTGGTTCAAGCTGGAAAAAAATGTTCTAATGCCTCGACCACGCCGAAAGCCACGGGTTTGCGCGCGATGTAGCCGCGCTGGGCGACGAGTTGGCGTTTGACCGCCGCAACGGCGTTGGAAGGGCACGCAAGATGCCTCGCGTGTTTTCGCCGCAGCATGGGCAAATCGTTGTAATGATCGCCCGCCGCGAAGCAATGTTCCGCGCCAATACCAATGCGGCTGCAGAGCGCAGTGAGGCAAGAGCCTTTATGAAAATCACGGTGGGCAAAGCGGAAGAAATAGGAATTGCGCATGGCGATCAGCAAGGGTTCGGCGGGCAAGTGACGTTCGATCAGCTTGCTGACGCGGTCGCCGATTTTTTCTGAATCGGTAATGACTCTCCAAGGCGAGCCCAAGTCCTCTTCATCAATAAAAATGCCTTTCATGAGGCTCAATTCCGCGCGCATTTTTGCAAATAACGGCCGGGTTTGGCGGAAAAGTTTGCGGTGCGTCTTCTCGCAACGATCGTTCCACTTCTTGAATGAAACCGCTTTCTTGCTGCGCACGCGATAAATGCTGCGTTCGACTAAAATCGCCCAATCCGGCCACTGCGGCGCGTTCCTGTTGTGAAGAGCCTCGGCGAGGTCTTCCCATTGGCGACCTGTATTGATGACCCATGTGACGCGCCGTTTCTTGCGCGTGTTTTCCAGCCAATCAAAAAAAGCGGGAGCGATAGGTCGCCGCTCTTCTTCAGCAAGCGTGCCGTCGAAGTCCGTGCAAATGAGAAGCGGCGCGGTTGATGTAGCCGACTTTGTTTTACGCGGATGTTTGAGTGATTTCATACATCAAAACGCTGGTTAAAAAAATGGCGGCGGTTTCACTGCGGAGAATATTCGGGCCGAGCGTGACGGGCTGGAAACCCGCGCTAATCGCCCAACCGATTTCCGCCGGTGTGAAATCTCCCTCCGGCCCAACGAGGAAAAAGACGCTGGAAACTTGAGCGGAAGCGCGCGCCTCGTCTAACACGGCGCGGACGGTTCTCGCGCCCGGCTGCAAGGAAGCGATGAGCTTGAGCGAAGCTCGCTCAACCTTTTGCAAAAATTCTTCCGGCTTGAGCGGCGGTTGCACGACAGGCAGCCAGTTCTGGCCGCACTGTTTGCAAGCTTCAACAGCCGCCTGCTGCCATTTTTGCTGCTTTTGCTCGCGCTGGTCATCGTCTAGGCGAATCACAGAATGCTCCGAAAGAATCGGCCAAATTTCGCTCACGCCAAGTTCCGTCGCTTTCTGAATAATCAAATCCATCGACTTGCCCTTGGGCAACGCTTGGCCGAGGCTCAAGCGGCAAGCCGGCCTTGGCGTCTCCGTCATGGAAAGAACGCGAAAAGCGGCTTGCTGATCCGAACGGCGGGCAAGCTTCACACTGGCCTCTTTGCCTTTGCCGTTAAACACCGTCGCTTGCGAGCCGTCTTCAAGCCGCAGAACTTGAAACGCATGGCGCGACTCTTCTTCATCGAGCAATCCGCTTTCGATCTGGGGACAATAAAATCGGCGCATGAGTTTGGATTAGGAAAAGAACTGCTTCGCTTTTTCGAGAAATGATTGCTCCAACGGATTGGTCGTTTCATCGCAATACTCGGCAAATTCCTGCAACTTCTTTTTCTGCTGCGTGGAAAGTTTCGTGGGCACTTCAATGTGAATGCGCACGTTAAGATTCCCCTTGCCATGCCCGCGCAAATCAGGAACGCCCTTGTCTTTCAATTTAAAAACCTTGCCGCTCTGCGTCCCTGCGGGAATCTTGATTTGCGTCCTGTCGTCCAGCGTCGGCACTTCGATTTCTCCCCCCAACGCGGCTTTGACGAAACTGATCGGCGCGTCGCAAAACAAATCATTTCCATGCCGCGCAAAAATGGAGTGTTCCTTAACGTGCAACACAACGTAAAGATCCCCCGTCGGCCCGCCCCGCAAGCCGGCTTCTCCCTGCCCTAGTGAACGCAAACGCGAGCCTGTGTCCACGCCCGGCGGAATGCGGATTTTGATCTTCACCTTCTTATCATATCTCCCCTCGCCGTTGCACGTCGGACAAGGTTTCTCGATGACAACGCCGGAGCCTTTGCAATGCGGGCAAGTTTGCGTCATGGCAAAAAAACCGCGGCTCATGGAAACATGACCCGATCCGCGGCAAGTCGAGCACGCGACAATGCGCGATCCCTCCGCCGAGCCCGATCCGTTGCAATGCTCGCATTGGCTCAACTTGCGAATGGCGATTTCCCTTTCACAACCGCGCACCGCTTCTTCCAAGGAAATTTCTAAATCATAACGCAAATCCGCCCCTTGGGAATGTTGCGTCGCTCCGCCGCCGCCAAAAGCGCTTCCAAAAATTTCACCAAAAACACCCCCCATAGAAGAAGAACCGGAACCGAAAAAGTCGCGGAAAACATCGAAGGGATCATGAAACCCGCCGCCTGTGCCGCCGTGGCTGAACGCTGCGTGGCCGTAGCGGTCATACGCCGCGCGTTTTTCTGGCGTGCTTAAAACCTCATAAGCTTCGCCAAGTTCCTTGAACTTTTCCTCCGCGTGCTTCTCCCCGCTATTGCGGTCGGGATGGTGCTTCAGCGCGAGCTTGCGATAGGCCTTCTTGATTTCTTCCTCCGACGCGCTTTTAGCCACGCCAAGGATTTCGTAATAATCGCGTTTATGGGCGGCGCTCATGAGCGGGAAGGAGTTTGGGCAACGACGACACTCGCGGGCCGCAGCAAACGATGATACAATCGGTAACCCTTTCGATGCTGCGCCAACACCGTGCCCTCATGGACATCATGAGAAATCTCATGCCCCACGGCTTCGTGCAAATGCGGGTCAAACTGCTGGCCGACGGCGTCAATCACCGTCACCCCCGATTCTTCTAAAAATTTCCGAAGCTGCGTCAGCGTCATCTCCAGTCCTTGGATAATATCCTTTGCGTCCTTGGCGGAAGACGCCGCTTTGATGCCCAATTCAAAATTATCAAGAATAGGCAATAAATCGCTAAGCAACCCTTCATTGGCGAAACGCACATACTCCTCGCGTTCCTTTTGCTGCCGCTTGCGGAAGTTGTCAAACTCCGCGCGCAACCGCAAAAGCTGGTCTTTATAATCGTGCTCCAAAGCGTCCTTGGCGCGGCGCGCAAAATCCGCGCTGACGAGCTGGTAAGAGTGGGTGTCTTGATGATGCCCCTTCTCGTGCCCATGCGCGGCGTGCTCTTTGCCGTGATGCGTATGACTCATATCTTTTTTCAATGTTTTTTCAATGCCACTAACGTGATGTCGTCCATGGGAACGGTTTTGCCGACGAAGTGAGCGATTTCCTTCGTAACGCTCTTAATCACCCCTTGAACGCCGTTAGCGTTTTTCATAGCAGACTTGATGCGCTCGCGCCCGAATTCTCTTTCCTGAAAATCGGCAGCTTCGCTTGCGCCATCCGTATAAGCTAAAATGATGTCCCCTTTTTCAAGAGGAACAAACAAGTCTTGAACCACTTTATCGAAGACCCCTCCGCTGTCAATGCCCAGAGCCATGCCAGACTCCCCTTCCGACAAAGAACGAACCGCGCTATTGCGGAGCAAAAACGGCGCGTCGTGCCCCGCGCGTGCACAAGTCAGGGTATTCCCCACAGGATTAAGAATCATATAGATCATGGTGATAAACATATCCTCGCAGATATCGGCGTGCAGCTTGCGGTTGACGCGACGCAACACCTCCGCGGCGGAAATCACACCCTTCGCCTCCGTGCGCATAAGAGCACGGCAAGTGGCCATCACAAGAGACGCTGGAATGCCTTTCCCCGAAACATCCGCTACAACAATCCCCCAGTGCGCTTTATCCACGCGGATAAAATCATAATAATCCCCGCTGAACCTTCGCGCCGGCTTGCTGTAAGCCGCCATTTCATACCCTTCCACCTCCGGCACAGAGGAAGGTAAAAGAGCTTGTTGAATAGCTTTGATTTTCATGGGAAAGCGCAGCGCGCGTAATTAAACGTCTTTAACGCCTAACTCGTGGCGAAGATAGGTAATGACATCTTGAAATTTAACAACGTTGCGTTGATCCACTTCCAACAAAGTCTCGTGGGCTTCCAACATCGTTTTCACAATTTGTTGCGGCGTTTCTTGGCCGCCCGCAAGGGGAGACGCTTGAGGAATCTCTCCTTCCATTGGCTTTTCTTCCACGCGCAAAATTTTATCCAAACCAAGGTTATGCAAGAGCTCCATGTTCCGTTTGGCCACATTGACCACGACAAGCTCGGATTGGCCGCCTTTTTTCAAGCGGAGATTAAGGCCGGCCAGAATGCCCATAAACGTGCTGTCCATGTGCGCGCACTTACCGAGATCAACAACAAAGCCTGTCACACCCTGCTGCATCACCTCGTCGGCAAAACGCTTCACATGAGGCGCGTTCTTAAAAGATCCTCGCCCGACGACGCGAACCCATGCCGTCCCCCCGCTTCGCCCTACTAAAATGGAATTTTTGTCCATAGAAACTCACTGTAGGAGCGCAACCTGCTCAACTCAATAAAAAGAAACAACGCCATCTTTAAAAATTGGCAAGGAATTGAGCCCTTTCCGAGCCGTCAATGCGGAAACGAGATGCGTTGACGGGATTTAATTATCTCACACGTTACTAGAAGTGGCAACCCAAGATTTAAAGCCGATATTAGAAACATCTGCCTTTTTCTTAGAAGGCGCAAAATTTTCGTGTTCTCTTTGCGGAAATCTCGCCACCCAAAGAAAACTCTATGACAGGATTAATAAAACACAAGAACCAGACTCCGCTTTAGTTGGTGAGCTGGCGGCTTATTATCAAAAATCAAAAGAACAAAGAAGCCATGCTCCCAGCTCAATGCCTTCTTTTATCCACTCGACTCCATTTTACCCTGAATCAGTGGCGCAGAATCCCGGTGATTCTTCACGCGCCTATTGATCTAGAAAAAATAAAAAAACTTGACGTTAGAACTATTTTTTAGATACTCGACTAAGTCTACCGAAATAGTAGAGAATAAAATTATGTTACTATCACAGAAATGCCAATATGGGTTGCGAGCCGTATTTGAACTCGCAAAGCGCTTTGATCAAGGTCTTGTCAAAATAGCCGACTTGGCGAAGGCTCAAGCCATTCCGCCTCGTTTTTTAGAGGCCATCTTGAATCAGCTCAAACAGGGAGGATTCATTGAATCCCAAAGAGGCAAACATGGCGGCTATTACTTGGCGCGCTCCCCGCATACTTTGACAGTGGGAATGATTATTCGCTTTATTCAAGGCCCCATCGGGCCGGTTGAATGCATGGCGGATGAACCCCGGTTCCAGTGCTCTTTGCGCGGAAGCTGCGTTTTCCGCCCCGTGTGGGAGAAGGTGCGTGACGCGATGTCAGCCATTTACGACAGCGTGACGTTCCAGTCTCTGGTTGATCAAGAACGCCGCGCGGAAGAGAAATACGTCCCCTGTTATAGCATCTGATAACGAAAAAACCGTGGTTATTTCAATATTTTCATCAAAAGCAATCTTTCTATATGAATAAAATTCAACACCCATCCAAAGTCCTTTCCCTTCCCTCTCCTCTAGCTTTTCTGCAAAAAAGCATAGCAGAGGCGTCTGCTGAATCTCATTGGCGCAGCATTTTAAAGGCTGTTTCTTATCGAACCCTTGGGGCGTCCGTGACCGCCGCCGTCACTTGGGGCGTAACCGGAAAACTGTACATAGCCGCGACAATCGCGGTGGGAGAAACTCTCATCAAAATCGTCATGTTTTATGTTCACGAGAGAGTTTGGGACAAAATTTTTCTGGGGCGCGAAAATGTAAGCTCATGAAAGCAACATCTCCACATTCTATTGAAGCTTTTAACCTTCGCTTTGAATCAGCCGAAGCCGTGATTGCATGGGCGACGAATGAATTCAAACATCAATTAACTTTTGCGTGCAGTTTTGGGTTGGAGGATATGGTGGTTTTAGATTTGCTGTTGAAGACGCATTCTTCGGCATCGGTCTTTATCTTGGACACGGGGCGGTTGCATCAAGAAACATGCAACCTCATTGAGCAAACGCGCCAACATTACCGCCGATCCTTTGATGTCTACGCGCCGAACACCGACGCCCTTCAAACACTTTTGCGCGAGCAAGGCCCCAACAGTTTTTACCAATCCGTCGAGGCACGCAAGTTATGCTGCCATGTTCGTAAGGTTGAGCCGCTGGGGCGAGCATTGGCGGGCAAAAAGGCGTGGCTGACCGGGTTGAGACGGGAGCAATCCTCCCATCGCAATGATCTGCAAATTGTGGAAGTGGATGAAGCTCATGGGGAAATTTTGAAGATCAATCCCTTGGCAAGTTGGGATGAACAAAAAGTTCGGGAATATATCCATCAACATCACCTGCCCTACAACAAACTCCACGATCAAGGCTATCCTTCCATCGGATGCGCGCCGTGCACTCGAGCCATTAAGCCGGGCGAAGATATTCGCGCGGGGCGTTGGTGGTGGGAGCAAGCTTCGCGCAAAGAATGCGGTTTGCATTCCGGCAAAATCCGCAAAGCCGTTCAGGAGTCGGCCATCGTTTCATGAAACATCTTGACGCACTCGAAAGCCAAAGCGTGTACATTTTGCGCGAAGCTTATAAAAAATTCAAAAAGCTCGCCATGCTTTGGAGTATCGGCAAAGACAGCACCGTTTTACTGTGGCTGGCGCGCAAAGCGTTTTTTGGAGAATGCCCTATTCCTTTGGCGCACATTAACACCAGTTATAAAATTCCTGAAATGATCGCCTTCCGCGACCGGATTGCCAAGGAGTGGAATCTGCGCTTAATCGTGGGGCAAAATACCAAAGCACTGTCGGAAGGCATGGGACCGGAAAAAGGCCGCGTTACATGCTGCCACGCCCTCAAAACAGAGGGACTGCAACAACTCATGACAGAAAAAGGTTACACCGGCCTCATCTTGGGCATTCGTCGTGACGAAGAAGGCACTCGCGCGAAAGAGCGGTATTTTTCGCCGAGGGACAAGCGTTTTGAATGGAATTACAAGGACCAGCCTCCGGAGCTTTGGGATCAGTTCAAGACGGACTTTGACAAAGACACTCATGTGAGAATCCATCCTCTCTTGCACTGGACGGAGATGGACGTTTGGTTATACATCAAGCGGGAAAACATCCCTATTATTCCTCTGTATTTTGCGCGCGACGGCCAACGTTACCGCTCATTGGGTTGCTGGCCGTGCACAAAACCCATCCAATCATCCGCTCAAAACGTTGACGATGTTATCAAAGAACTGTGCCACCTTAAAACATCGGAACGTTCCGGAAGAGCGCAAGATCAGGAAGAACCCTACGCGTTTCAAAAATTGAGAGCCAAAGGCTACATGTAAAACAGCCTTTAAACGATTTTTCGTCACATCATTTATGACAACAACAACCCTTGAACCTATAAAATCTGTGGCATCATTTAAATCCGCAAAATCCGGTCATTTCACGCGCGTTGTGATGGTGGGACACGTGGATCACGGCAAGTCTACGCTTGTTGGCCGGCTGCTTAACGACACGAACAGCGTGCCTCAATCTCGCTGGGAAACTGTGGCTAAAGCGTGCGAGACCGCCGGCAAAAATTTTGAATATGCTTTCCTGCTCGACGCTCTTGAGGAGGAACGGGACCAAGGCATCACCATTGACGTCACGCAAGTAAAATTTCACAGCGAGGCGCGCGATTATGTGCTCATTGACGCGCCCGGGCATAAAGAATTTTTGAAAAATATGATCAGCGGCGCGGCTTCCGCAGAAGCTGCTGTGCTATTGATAGACGCTTCTGAAGGCGTTCAGGAACAATCCAAGCGTCATGGCTACCTTCTGCGCTTGTTGGGCATTCGGCACATTATCGTAGCGGTCAATAAAATGGATCTTGTTGATTATTCAGAAAAAGCGTTTGAAGAACTTAAACAAGAATACCTCGGCTTTTTGAATAGCATCAACGTGCATCCCCGAACTGTCATTCCCATAGCGGCGCGCGAAGGACAAAACATCACCACGCATAGCAGCCAAATGCCGTGGCACACGGGGCCGACGCTTCTCGACGCGCTCGATGCCTTGCCGGATTACCCCTCGAAAGAAGACCTCGACCTGCGCTTTCCTGTGCAAGACGTCTATAAATTCGATCAACGGCGCATTATCGCCGGACGCATCAGCTCCGGTAAAATCGCTGAAGGAGATGAAATCGCGTTCTTTCCTTCCGGTCGCCGCGCCATTGTCAAAACCATCGAACGCTGGAACGCTCCGCCCGATAAAACAGCCACAGCAGGGCAATCCATCGGCATTACTTTGACCGAACCTCTTTTTGTCGAACGAGGAGAAATCATTGCCGCTCCTGACAGCCCCTTATTTGTCGGTTCCGAACTGCAAGCCCATATTTTTTGGATGGGAGAACGCCACCTCGTCGTCGGGCGGGACTATACCCTAAAGCTCGCCACCCAAGAGGCGCGCTGTCAAATCACCAGCATTGACGAGGTGATCGATGCGGTGCAATTGGAGACAGCAACGGGAGAAAAAGAAATTGCGCGAAACGAAGTGGCTAAGGTCACTCTTTCCTTGCACAAGCCTATCGCCTTTGACTCTTTCGGACGGCTTGAAGAAACGGGCCGCTTCGTTTTGGTGGATCATTTCAACGTTGCGGGAGGCGGTATTATTTTGAATCCTGTGGAACCTTCATGCATAATCTAAACAACTTATGGAACGTTCAAAAGTGGAAGATATCAAGTCCGCCAGTCATGGACTGCGAGGAACCATCGCGGAAACCTTGCCAACCGGCACGGATCATTTCAATGAAGCAGATGCTCAACTCCTAAAATACCACGGCATTTATCAACAAGACGACCGCGATCTGCGCTTGGAGCGAAAGCGGCAGAATTTAGATAAAGCCTATTACTTTTTTACTCGCACAAGGCTGCCGGGCGGCAAGATTTCCGCCGAGCAATACCTAGCGCACGAGCCTCTTATTGATAAAACCGCCAGCCGTTCCATCCGCATCACCACGCGGCAAGATTTTCAAATACACGGCGTTCCCAAGCATTTGCTGAAAGAACATGTTCAACGCCTGAACCGCTTGGGCGCAACAACGTGGGGCGGTTCCGGCGACATCGCCCGCAATACGATGTGCACAACGGCCGTCTGCCAAATGCCCATCGCCTCTGAAATGCAGGAATTGGCAGAAAAACTTCACGAAATTTTTCTGCCGCACAGCTCCGCTTACAAGGAAATCTGGCTTGACGCTCCAAAATCAAACGAAGAAGAGGAGCCGCTTTACGGTAAGAGCTACCTCCCGCGCAAATTTAAGATCGCTATCGCCCTGCCGCCTTTTAACGACGTGGACATTTACGCGCAAGACCTCGGCTTTGCCGCTCACGCGCCTCATGGCCGTGTGGAGGGTTACACGCTGATTGTCGGCGGCGGGTTTGGCATGACGCCCAGCAATCCCAACACGCGCCCCATCCTCGGCAAACCGCTTTTCTACATCGAAGCTCAACACGCTGTTGCCGCGGCTATCGCCATGATCACTTTACACCGCGATTTCGGCAACCGCGAAGACCGCAAGCAAGCGCGCATGAAATACCTCATCGAAAACCGCGGGCTGGATTGGTTTCGCAAAGAGGTGGAAACCAGAATGGGCATTTCAGGGCAACCGCCGAAAGAATTAAACTGGGAAACCGTCGCCGATCCGCTCGGCTGGCATGAGCAAAGCGACGGCAAGCTTCTTTGCGGCGTCTGGGTAAGCCAAGGCCGCATCAAGGACACGGAACAAACCCGTTACCGCAGCGCGTTCCGCGTCATTGCCCAGCGATGGGGATTTCCCATGCGTCTGACCCCCAACTGCAATCTCATTTTTTATAACATCGAACCCGATCAGCGTGAAGAAGTGGCTCGCGTCTTACGCGAGCACGGCGTGGCAGATGCCGACGCTTTGACTGAAGCGCGCAAGATGTCCCACGCCTGCGTCGCCCTGCCCACTTGCGGCTTGGCGATCACGGAAAGCGAGCGCGTTTTTTCGGGCGTGATGGATCAAATAGACGCTATCCTGCGCGAGTTGAAGTTAGAAAAAGAGCCGATTCTCATTCGCATGACCGGCTGCTCGAACGGCTGCTCGCGGCCTTACGACGCGGACATTGCCTTCGTCGGCAAGTCCATCGGCAAATACTCCGTCTATAGGGGCGGCTCAAAAGCAGGCGACCGCCTCGGCAAGTTGCAAAGCAAAGAAGTTCCGTTGGAAGACCTCGCCGTTTTCACACGCCCTTATCTGGAGCAATTCGCCAAGGAACGCCAAAACGGCGAAACGTTCTCGGCTTACTGGGGGAGAACGTTCGGCGTAGTCCCTAAATGACAAATGCGCAGGACGCATTCTTCAAACGTTTCTTTGCCGCCCTGCAAATCAATTTCCACGCGCAGGAAATAGACGGGTAAATCGCCGCGATGAACCTTGGGCAAGCGCACGGCGTCTTTCTCCGTCGTCACCAGCGCATGACCGCCGCGCGCGCGGGTGCGGTTGACGGCGTTCAGCACTTCTTGGTTGTTGTAACGGTGATGATCGGCGTAATGGCGCGAGTAGATGATTTCTGCGCCAAGACTTTTTAACCCCTCTTCAAAACTTTCCGGCATGGCGATGCCGCACACCGCGCCGACTTTTTTGCCCTTCAGATATTCCAAAGGAATTCTCTCGTCGGTGAACAGATCCTGCAAATAACGCGGGCGATGCGCGCATTCTAAAATCTCCGCATGGCGATTGTAACGGCGCAGTTCTCCCTTTAACGCGCTCAAGTCCGAGCCGTCGCACTTGGTGAGAAAAATCACGTCGCTGCGCCGCAAATGATCCTTCGGTTCGCGCAACGTGCCGCGCGGCAGGATGTGGCGGTTGCCGAACGGCGCTTGGCGATCCACCAACACAAGGTTGATCCGCTCTTTGAGAGGCAGGTATTGATAACCGTCGTCCAGCACCAGCGTGTCCACGCCTAGCTCGAACGTTGCGTAGTGAGCGCTTTTGATGCGGTCTTTGTCCACCAACACGACGACACCGCGCAAGTTCGAAGCAAGCATATAAGGCTCGTCGCCCGCTTTTTCTGAATCCAGCAGCAACGCGCGCCCGTCCGACACTACGCGCGGCGGCGAACTATGCTCCCGCAAAGTGAATTTGCGCCACATGCGTTTCCAGAACGGCATCGGTACGCTTTTATAACCGCGGCTTAAAATCGCCACACGCCGCCCGGCTTGATGCAGCGTGCGGGCGATGTGTTCCACGACAGGCGTTTTTCCCGTGCCGCCCACGGTCATGTTGCCAACGCTGATGACAAGGCAGCCTGTGGAATAGGAATGAAACAGCCGATTTTCGTAAAGCTGCCAGCGCAGCCTCATCAACCATCCATAAAAAATGGAAAGAAAATAAAGAAAAATGCGCAGCAACGCGGCGCGCTTGCCGTAACGCCGCTCCAAAATGACGTCGATGGCAAACTGCTCTAAATACTCCAACGGCCTTTCGCTCATTGCGGTAAAATTAAATCCGCGCCTTTCCGGCAACGAGCTTTAATTTTTCGGTGATCTCTCGTAGAGCGCGATAGCTTCGGGCAGCTGTTTTTCGAGGGCTTGGATGCGCTCCGGCGTGGTAGGGTGCGTGCTTAAAAAATTAAACCAAGCTGGCGATTGCCCGCCGTTTTTATTTTCATATTCTTGCATCCGCTTCCAAAAGGCAACGGCCTCGCGCGGATCATACCCGGCGCGCGCCATGTAGTTCAAACCATAGCGGTCAGCCTCGTATTCATGCCCGTGGCTGTAGGGCAACGTCACAAATACGTCGCTCCCCGCGCCGGCGGCGTTCATCCAAAGCTGGCGCGTCTGTTCGGGTTGCTGTTTCATGGCCACATCCAGAGTAGAAATACCTAATTGCGTGACCAGTTGTTGAGAAAAACGCTGGCCGCTGTGGCGTAACTTCACATGCGCAACTTCATGGCCAATCACTGCCGCCAACTGCGCGTCGTTATAAACGAAAGGCATGAGGCCGTCATACACGCCGACTTTGCGCCCCGACAACGCAAACGCATTGGGCGTCGGTTCTTCAAAAACAACGATCTCCCAGCGTTCCTTCGGCGGGTCCACTTGCTCAATCACGCGCTCGGCCACTCGCTGCACTTTGAGAGTCGCCTCCATGTCCTTGGAAATTTTCTTTTCTTTCTTGAGTTCATCGAACGCTTGCTCGCCCATCTGCGCCTCTTCAGAAGGCGAAATCAGCATGAACTTGCTTTCGCCGCTTTCGGGAACATCGGCGCAGCCGGTCAACCAGCCGATGAATAGAATGCAAATACTGTATTTAAATACCTTGAAGTTCATAATGTTGAAGGGCGAGTTGAAGGGAATCGCCCGGTTTAAGGTGAATGGTTTGCCAGCCCATTTGAGCCGGAGCTAAAACGTTTTCTTCCAAATCATCGATAAAAAGCGAAGTTTCAGGCGTGGTTTTCATCCGTTTAAGCGCTGTTTCATAAATTTCTGGCGCTGGCTTGGCATGGCCAACTTCATGAGAATAAATCTTTTCCCTAAAAAAAGTAAAGAAATCATGTTGCCGCGATAAATGACGCATGTGGGATTCATTCGTGTTGGAAATAAGAGCGAGGGGATAATGTTGAAATAAATTCTGAACAAGAAGAAGATGCTCTTTAATCGGCGTAAAAATTTCGCTCCAGATGAGTTCCAGTTCTTTAACTGAACCATCAAATTGGAATGTTTCCTTGGCATGCTGGAAAAATTTTTCCGTGGCGATGCGGCCTCTTTCATAATCTTTCAAAAGAGGATTTTTAA
>JAZDII010000028.1:0-5349 GCA_043805085.1 bacterium | reverse complement strand
CTTCAGCCTGATTTAGGTTCCACGGCGCTTTTGATCAGCATTATGTGCCTACTCATGTTCATTGCTGGTTGTCGTTTGCGCTACATTGTGCCTTTGTTGGGCGCGGGTGTGGTGGGCATTTTAGGCATTGCTTTAATGATGCCGGAACGGAGGGGGCGGCTTCTTGCTTTCATCCATCCTGAACAATATCGCTCTAATGAGGGCTACCAAGTTTGGCAGGCGCTCATCGCTTTTGGTTCGGGCGGTATGCAAGGTTTAGGGTTGGGCAATAGCGTGCAAAAAATGTTTTATCTGCCTGAAGCGCACACCGATTTCATCTTTCCTATTATTGGAGAGGAATTGGGGCTTTTCTGGACGCTTGTCGTCGTATCGTGTTTTGTGTTGTTGGCGTTGGCGGGAGGCTACATTTCCGCTTATGCGCCGGATACGGCAGGCGCGTTGTTGGGGTGGGGCGTCACGGCGTTGATCTGCCTTCAAGCGGTTGCCAACATTGGCGTTGTCACCGGTTGCTTGCCAGCCAAAGGGCTTGGGCTGCCGTTCATCAGCTACGGCGGTTCCAACTTGGTCGTTTGCTTGGCGTGTATCGGCATTCTATTGAACATCCATCGGCAGGCTCTTTACGAGTCGGAGTCGAATGTCTTATTAGCGGAGGCATGAAGATGGCGAGGATAGGCATTGCATGCGGCGGAACAGGGGGTCATCTCTTTCCGGGATTGGCTTTGGCGGAGGAATTCGAACGCCTCGGCCATCACGTCCGTCTTTATATTTCAGAAAAACCTGTGGACGCGGAAGTGATGAAAAGTTATCCGCAATTCGAGTCCGTTTCTCTTCCTGTCATCGGATGGGCGGGAATGATTCACTCGCCGTTTTTTCTTTTGAGATTTATTTTAGCCTATCGCCAGTGTTTGGGAGAGATGAAAGTTTTTGAGCCGCACGCCATGATCGGTATGGGAGGATTCTTGAGCGCGCCGCCTTTGCTTGCCGCATTAAAACAAAGCATCCCGGCGTACCTGCATGAATCCAATTCCATCCCCGGTCGCGTCACTCGCTGGTTTGCGCCGCGCATGACCAGAGTGTTTTTGGGATTTGAAGAGTGCGCCCGCCATCTTCCTAGCGCGCCCGTGTTGGCGACAGGCACGCCCGTCCGTCAATCTTTGAAAAAAATGAGCAAAGAATCAGCGGCAAAAATGCTGAGCGTTGAAACCGGAAAAACTCTCGTAGTCATGGGCGGCAGTCAAGGCGCTCGCAGCCTCAACACGCTTGTGCTTCAAGCCGCGCCGCTTTTGGGCCACGATTGGAAAAAGTGGCAAGTGATTCATTTGGCCGGAATGAACGACGTCGAGCGCGTGGAAAACGCTTACCGCGAGCTCGACATCAAAGCGAAGGTTTTGCCGTTTTGCGACGAAATGGAAGCAGTGTATTCGCTGGCGGATTTAGTTGTGGCGCGTTCCGGCGCGGCTTCTCTTAGCGAAATAGCGCACTACGCTTTGCCCTCGCTGCTGGTGCCTTATCCGAACGCTGTGGATGATCATCAGGCTAAAAACGCGGAAATTTTTATGTGGCGTTCCGCCGCGCGTTGCTTGGATGAGCGCATTGCTTCTGCAAAACAATTCGCGCGTGAATTGCATTCATTGATGCAAGACGAAGCCGCCCGCCGCCGCATGACAGAGCAAGTGAAGAGCGTGTTCCCGGAAGACACAACAAGCCGGATCGTCAAGGAGGTGAGCTATGCGTTTGCTTGACGTTCAAAGCGCTCGGACGATTTTGGAAAAAGGCTCTTGCCGTTGCCATCTCATCGGCGTCGCCGGTTCAGGCATGCGCGGCCTTGCCTTTCTTCTCATGGCGCGCGGCCATCAAGTGTCCGGCTCTGATTTGAAAAAAGACGCGCCGCTTGCGCGTTGCCTGTCGGCTTTTCATCAAACCCATGAAGCGCGGCATGTGGAAGGCGCGGATTTAGTCGTTTTTTCTTCCGCCGTTTCCGAAGATAACGCGGAACGCAAAGCCGCTTTTGAAAAAGGCATTCCCCAAGCGCGGCGCGCGGAAGTCTTGGCGGCGGTGTGCGCGGGGAAAAAGCTTTTACTCGTTGCCGGCACGCACGGTAAATCCACCAGCGCGGCGATGCTGGCGCATATTTTGCAAACGGCCGGTCGCGCGCCTTCTTACTACATCGGCGCGGAAGCCCCGATTCTTGGTTCTTGCGCCGCTTGGTCAAAGGATGGAGAAGAAATGGTTCTTGAAGCGGATGAGAGCGACGGCTCGCTTTCGGCTTTTTCTCCGGATTCAGTTCTTTTGTTAAACGTCGAGCCGGAACACATGGATCACTTTTGTCATGTGGACGATTTGAAAAAAACATTCGCTGATTTGGCGAACCGCGCTGCATCGCGTTTGGTTTTTTGCCAAGACAATCCTCTCGCGCGTGAAGTCGCCGCAAAAAGAAAAAGCGGACTTACGGCTTTTAGCTATGGCTTTGATGAGAAGGCGGAATATCGAATTGAAAAAATGCAGTTAAAGGAAAAAGAATCTTTCTTTGACATCATGCGCCAAGGAAAAAAACTGGCCGAAATTCATCTACACGTTCCCGGTCGGCATAACGTGAGCAACGCGGCGGGTGTCTTTGCTTTGGGAGATCAACTTGGCGCGCCTGTCGAAAAAATACGGGAAGCGTTGGAATCCTTCCGCGCTGTGAAGCGGCGTTTCGACACGCTTTTTGACAACGGCGATTACATAGTTGTGGACGACTACGCGCACCACCCCACTGAAATTCAAGCCACGCTGGCGGCGGCAAAAGGGTTGGGCAAAAAGCGCGTGATTGCCGTTTTTCAGCCGCACCGCTACTCGCGAACACTGCGCTTGAAAAAAGAATTTGCCGACGCTTTCAATGACGCCGATCAAGTGTTGTTGACGGAAATTTACGCGGCGAGCGAGAAGCCTATAGAAGGAGTTTCAGGAGAAAGTTTAGCTCGAGAAATTAAAAAACAGCCGTGCTCTTTTCATCCTTCTTTAGGGGACCTGCGCGCGGCAGCCTCGTCGGCTTTGCAGGTCGGCGATCTTTTATTAGTCATGGGCGCGGGCAATGTGGAAGAAGTGGGCAAGCGCATCGCCGAGGATTTGAAAATGTTTGAAGAGGTTCGGCGCGTTGCAGGCGCGGCGAGCGTTGTGCAGCCCTTCGAGCCTATGAACAAACGCACGACGTTGCGCATCGGCGGCCCTGCGCAGATTTGGTGCGAACCGGCGGACGAGGAAGCGTTGACTAAAGTTTTAATTTATTGCCGCGAGCAGGAAATCCCCGTGACGGTCATCGGGCGCGGAACGAACCTGCTCGTCAAAGACCACGGAATTCGCGGCGTGTGCATTCATCTTTCCCAACCATTTTTTTGCCGCATTGAAATACAAAACGACAAGATGCGCGTCGGATGCGGCGTTCTTTTGCGACAAATTGTTGCGGAAGCCAAGAAAGCGGGCATCGGCGGATTGGAATTTATGGAAGGTATTCCGGGCACGCTTGGCGGCGCGTTGCGCATGAATGCAGGGATAAAAGAGTCATGCACGTTTGAAAGAGTGGAGTCTGTCCGGTGCATGGATTTATCGGGACAAATCCATACCGTCGCTGCCGATAAAATAGAAACGCATTACCGCGATGTTCCGCTTTTTAAGGAGAATGTCGCTTTGGAAGCTGTGTTGAAAGGCCAACCAACGCCTTCGGAGAAAATAGCTGAAAAGCTCAAGGAATTAAGTCAAAAACGCTGGGCATCGCAACCCGCCGCGCCGAGCGCAGGTTGTATTTTCCGCAATCCGGCGGATATTCCCGCAGGAAAATTGATTGATGAATTGGGGTTGAAAAACACGGCGCGCGGCGGCGTAAAAATATCGCCCGTGCATGGCAATTTTATCATCAATGAAGGCGGAGCCAAGGCGTCCGACGCACTTGAGTTGATAGAATGGGTTCAGCAAACGGCTTGGCGCGAGCGCGGCATTCAACTTCAGCCGGAAGTCAAGATTTTGGGGGAATGAAATGAATTTATCTAAACTTCACCTAGCGGTCTTGAAGGGTGGCGTCAGCCGTGAGCGCGAGATTTCTTTGTTAACTGGCACGGCCGTGGCTAAGGCGCTGCGGGGCTTGGGGCATCGCGTGGAAGAGATAGATGTGAGGTCGGAAAATTTTGATTTGCCGCAGGGTTTAGATTTCGTGTTCACCTGCTTGCATGGAACGTTTGGCGAGGACGGCGGCGTGCAATCTTTTCTCATTTCAAAAGGCGTGAGGTTTAACGGTTCCGGCGCGGAGTCGTGCCGCAAATCGTTGGACAAAATGGAGACGAAAAAAATTCTTTGCGCGGCAGGCGTGCCGATGGCGAAAAGCGCGTTGTGGCGTCCGGAAATGAATTGGCCTTTGCCTTATGTTCTCAAGCCGGTTGCGCAAGGTTCCAGCATCGGCGTTTTCCGCGTGACGAAGGAAGAAGAGGTTGAACCCTCTCGTCGCGCCGCATTGGAATTGAGTTGGCCGATGATGATTGAAAGCATGATTGTGGGACGTGAATTTTCCGTCGGCATTTTGGGCGATGAAGCTTTGCCGCCCGTGGAAATTCGTCCCAAGGTCGGTTTTTACGATTACAAAAACAAATACACCGCCGGAATGACAGAACATTTGTGCCCCGCTCCCGTTTCGCCCGCTCTGGATCGGCGCATTCGGGAGATTGGCTTGGCGGCGCATCGCGCGTTGGGGTGCGAGGTTTATTCGCGCGTGGATGTGATGGCGGATGAAAAGGAACAGTGCTTTGCGCTCGAACTCAACTCCATTCCCGGCATGACGGAATTCAGCATTTTTCCTGAAGAAGCCAAAGCCGCCGGTTTGGATTTTCCGCAACTTTGCCAAAAGATCATTGAACTTTCTTGGGATGTGAAACGATGAAAAAGCTGAAGTTTAGAAGAAGAAACAGAAATGTCCTTTCCGTTTCCATATCCTCTAAAAAATCGCGCGAACGTTTGCTGCGTTTGTCGGTGTGGGCGGTTGTGGGTTGTGTCATCATCGGGTGCGGCGGGGCGATGGCATGGAAAGGGTTTGTTCGTTATGCTCTTTGTCAAAATTCCGACTTTGCTTTGCGCAATGTGGAAGTGCATGTGAACGGCGCGATTTCAACGGCTCAAGTGTTGCGCTGGTCGGGCGTGGAGAAGGGGCAGAATTTGATCGCTTTGGATCTCGACTGCGTTAGAGCGCGTCTTTTGCGCATCCCTTACATTGACCATGTTAGCGTGGAGCGCAGATTGCCGGACACCTTGCGCATTATTGTGGATGAGCGCCAGCCCATCGCGCTTTTACAGCCCAAATCGCGCGATGGTTATTTATTAACGCAA
>JAZDII010000027.1:0-29267 GCA_043805085.1 bacterium | reverse complement strand
TTCACGACGCCGCTTACGCCTCGCTTGTGTTCGAGGGACAGCCCTTGAGTTTTCTCAAAACACCCGGTGCGATGGACATCGGCCTTGAGCTTCATTCCGCCAGCAAGATGTTCAACATGACCGGCTGGCGTTGCGGCTTTGTTTGCGGGAATCCTCTGCTCGTCAGAGCCTACGGAGACGTGAAAGACAACACCGATTCCGGCCAGTTTCTCCCCATCCAACACGCTGTCGCCTACGCGCTCGATCATCCCGAAATCACTCAACAAATCGCAGCAAAATACTCGCGGCGGATGGATTTGCTAGTCCCCGCGCTGCGTGAGCTGGGCTTCGATGCGGCTAAGCCCAAAGGCTCGTTCTTTCTCTACGTCAAATGCCCGCGCACGGCGGAAAACAAAACAACCAGCGAACGCGTCGAATTTTCAACCGCCGAGGATTTTTCCCAATGGATGATTCGTGAAAACCTAATCTCCACCGTGCCGTGGGATGACGCAGGAGCTTACATCCGTTTTAGCGTGACGTTTCAGGCTCAAGGTCAAGAAGGGGAAAAAAACGTACTTTCCGTTCTTCGGGAGAGGATGGGGAAATTTCGGTTTGTCTGGTAATTTACAAAAGCAAAAACTTCAACCCCTTGTTTGTTTAATGACGTCTTCCTTGGTTGTTTCAGGCTCTACACGATCACATTGAAATGCCGTCGGCGCGCTAAGATCGCGCAGCGCAAGGGCAAGGACTCTCGTTGCTGACAGCGTGCGTTCATAAATATTAACCTTATCGCCTTTTCCAGCTTCAAAGACTTGGTGCTCGAAACCTTGTTCGCCTATCCCTACGACAGGAAAAACGCCCTCTCTTCCTTTAATGGTAACAGCTCGATCGTTTGCACATATATCCGATTCGGCGGGAACGATTGCCATCCTAACACCATCCCTGAACTCACAGTCTTGTATTTTACGCCGAGGCCCTTTTTGCACGTAAATTTCAACGTTGTTCCCGATTTCTGAACCCCAATAATGAAATGACCCGCTCAATCGCGCATTGTCTCCGATATCAGTGTTATAGACAATACTTCCCTTGTCGACAGCGCCGCTCACATAAGCGTGTTTCCCAATATTGGCTGGCCCAAAAACAAGACAATTTTTTAACACAGCCGTTTCATGGATGTTGATTTCGTACTCTTCGCCTTTTTCCATCACGACAAACGCTCTTTCATTTCCCCAAGCCCATATTTCCCATTGCCCTTCTTTAATTTTTGAAACATCTTCAGGAGAAAGCGCGTCTTGGTATCTTTCTAATAATTGTGACATTTCGACTTTGTCCGCTGGCCTGAAATTTTTTTCCTCATCCTCTCCGATGTCGAGCGGGGTAACTGCGGTTTGGAGCCGTTCTCTTTCCGATGCTTCTATTTCGTATAGCGTTGCCGTTGTCTCTTCGGAAAAACGCTCTTTTAAGCGACTTTCAAAAATATCCCATTCCTCCCCTTGACCGAGAAAGTTCCACGCCTTTGCTTGAGCAATCAATCTTGCCCGATCCTCATGCAAGAGGCTTCTCTGTTCGCTTTCGCGGATTCTTATATCCCGCCAAAATGATAAAAGAAAATTTCGTGCTTTTCGTCTATTATCTATTCCCTGATCTAGGGCCTTCATATTGCTAGGGAAAATATCTCTTAATCTGCTTTCCAAGGCTTTTAAGCCTTCGCGTTCGTTGATGAGGCCACATTTCTTTGCTTTTTCCTCCAACTTTGTGCGGCGATTTTGATCCCTGCAACCTTGCTGATCCTCAAGGCGCCTTGTTTTCGTCCATGATTTAAAAATTCTTTTCTGGTTTTCTTTGATTATTTCTACTTTTTTCAACGTTCGAGCTACTTCTTCAGGGAAAAGTCTTTCCAGCTTGCTTTCAAGGTCTTCCAGTGTTCCCCGACTCCCCATTAATTCCAAACTCTTTGCCGTTTCTATCACGATGTCCCAATTACTAGGATGAAGCTGACCTTGATTGGCTTCCATTAACTTGAGACCGCTCCATACTGACAAACACTGCCTTGGCGCTTTTTCCAAATCCTCTCTGAGCTGCCTCTCGTCTTCGGTGGACAAACCTGTGCCTAATGAATCTCCCAGCGTCTCTTCTAGTATGTCTTCCCCTTCCAACTCAAACTCTTTTGGAAATTGTTGATCAAAATACCGATCTATCGCTTCAGTATTAAGTTCCGTCCCACCCACTTGCAAATGCTTAGGCTTTGTCGTATCTTCAGGCATATCAGCTCCAATTTATTCTTTTTTATGAGTCGTATGGCTTTAATTGTCAAGTAGATGAACCGATGTTTTCAGAATCTATTCTCGGGAAAAGAACCTCGCTTTGACCTAAAGCGTGTTTTTCATCTAAAAATTTCTTTTCAAGCATTGCTTTGTCCTCGTCCCCAAAAAATCCTGCTTGTTTGAAAATATTTTCAACCGTTTGAGGAAAAAGAGGTTTTAATTCACGCGTCAATAATATGACAGCGGTGATCAATCGGTTTAAGACTCCATCCAGCCTTTCTGCCTGCGTTGGGTCTTTGGCCAGTTTCCACGGCGCGTTTTCTTCGACGTATTGGTTAGCGCGTTGAAAGCCGCGCCAGAGTTCTTGGAGGGCGAGGTGGATGTGGAGGCTGTCCATATGTTTGCGGAAATCTGTAATGGCTTGCTGGACTTTTGCTTCCAAATCATCATCCAGAGGCAGACGGGCGGAAGGTTTGGCTTCGGGCACGATGCTACCCCGGTAGCGGTGGATCATGGAAATGACGCGGTGGACGAGGTTGCCGAGGTCATTGGCAAGGTCGCTTTGGTAGCGGCGATGGAATTGTTCTTGGGAAAAATCCGCGTCTTGGCCGACAGCCATTTCTCTTAGAACGAAATACCGAAAGGCATCTACGCCATAAACTTCTATCAATTTTAACGGGTCAACGACGTTCCCTGTAGATTTGCTCATTTTTTCTTTATTTTGCATCCACCAGCCGTGAACGATGATTTGCCTCGGCATTTCCATACCGAGCGCGCGCAGGATGATGGGCCAGTAAATCGCGTGCGCGGGAACGAGGATGTCTTTGCCGATCACATGCACGGCGGGCCAGTATTCCTTGAACTTGTCTGTGCCGTAACCGATGACAGAAACGTAATTGATGAGCGCGTCGAACCACACATACGTCACTTGTTCCGCGTCGAATGGCAACGGAATGCCCCAGTTGAGGCGGTTTTTCGGGCGGGAGATGCAAAGGTCGTTGATGGGATTTTCCAACGCGCCGAGGACTTCCTTCGTCCGAAAGGAAGGAAAGATGAAATTGGGATTTTTTTGCAAATAATCCCGCAGCCAATCCTGATGCTTGGCGAGGCGGAAGAAATAGACCGGCTCTTTTAGGCGGACAACTTCGCCGTATTTTTCCGGAAACTTGCCGTCCACCATGTCTTTTTCCGCCAAGAACTGTTCCGCCCGCGCGCTGTAATAGCCCTCATACTCGCCCTTATAAATCTCCCCCGCCTCGTAAAGACGCGAGAGGATTTGCTGGACGACCTTTTGGTGGCGCGGCTCCGTCGTTCGCACGAAATCGTCTATGGAAATATTCAGCTTTTCGCAAAGGCGGCGAAAGTGGTCGGACATCTCGTCGCAAAATTCCTGCGGCGAGCGGCCTTGCTGCGCCGCGCTTTTCTGCACCTTCTGGCCGTGCTCATCCACGCCGGTGAGAAAGAAAACGTTGCGCCCTTTCTGGCGTTGATAGCGCGCGATGACGTCCGTCAGCACCTTTTCATAAGCATGGCCAAGGTGCGGCGCGCCGTTGACGTAATCAATGGCTGTCGTGATGTAAAATGTGTCGGACACAGTGGCATTAAACAGAAAGTTTTAAAAAATGGGAATAAAAAGCGCGCTCGCGCCTCTATTTATCAATTCAACCAAAGGAAACGCGATGGAAGAGACAACAAACCGAGGCGAACTTTCTTCAACCCTGCACGCTTATTTGCGCAACATTGGCAAGACGCCGCGCATCACGCCGGAAAAGGAAATCGAACTGGCGCGGCGCATTCAAAACGGCGACGAGGAAGCGCGTCAAACGATGATTAAATCCAACCTGCGGCTCGTCGTTAAAATCGCGGGTGACTACGCGGCCCACAATGTGCCGTGGATGGATTTGATTGCGGAGGGAAATCTAGGATTGATCAAGGCAGCAGAACGGTTTGAACCCGGTAAAGGCGCGAAGTTCAGCACGTATGCCGCGTGGTGGATTCGTCAAGCCGTCCGGCGCGGGCTGGCGCATCAAAGCAGAACAATCCGCTTGCCGATGCATCTCGTGGACAAGATTCAAAAAATGCGGCGCGTCAGTTATCGTTTGGCGCATGAATTGGGGCGCGAGCCGACGGAAGAGGACATTGCATCCGCTATCGGCAGAAGGCCGTCCAAAGTGCGCGCATGGATGCAGGCGATGATTCCTCCCCTCTCCCTCGACGCCGCCATGCAAATCGAATCCGAGGATTCCACGCTGGCCGAAGTCGTCAGCGATGAAAAAACGCAAAATCCGATGGACACCATTTCTTGCCGCGATTTGAGCAACGCTGCTTCATCCGCATTAAAAGCGTTAGACCAGCGCGAAATGAAAATCATCTCTTTGCGCTTCGGTCTCAAAGGAAACAAGCAACACACCCTCGCTGAAATTGGTCGCCAGTTGCAGCTCACGCGGGAACGCATCCGTCAGTTGCAAAAAATTGCGCTGACGAAAATGCGAAATTTTCTTTCCAAACAAGAGCGCCATCTACTCGTCTGCCAAGCCTTGCTGGCGCAGCCTGCGTAGCGTCATTTTCCCAACAACTGACGGATCGCTTCCTTAACGTCCGCGCTGCGCATGAGCGTGGTGCCGATGAGCAGCGTGTTAATGCCTTGTTGTTGACAAAAAAGAACGTCCTCGCGCGTCCGAATGCCGCTTTCGGCCACGGCAAGGCAATCGTTCGGGATTTCTTCAGCCAGTTCCGCCGTGGTTTGCAAATTGATTTCAAACGTGTGCAAGTTGCGGTTGTTGATGCCGATGATGTCCGCGCCCAAAATCAACGCGCGATCCATCTCCCGCAAGTCGTGCGTCTCCACGAGGACATCGAGCTGCAAGTCGCGCGCGCGATGATAAAGATCGTAAAGTTCATGATCATCCAAAGCCGCCGCAATGAGTAAAATAGCGTCTGCGCCGGCAACGACGGATTCGTAGATTTGAGCGGGCGCGACGATGAAATCTTTTCGCAGAATAGGAATTTGCGTTCTTTCCCGCGCCGCGCGCAAATCGTCGAGCGAGCCTTTGAAAAATTTTTCATCCGTTAAAATAGAAAGTGCGTTCGCGCCGCTTTGCTCATACAAATGCGCTTGCTCGGCAGGATCAATGCGCGCGGCAATATCTCCCTCCGATGGCGACGCTTTTTTGACTTCCGCAATCAATGTCATCTCGCCCGGGAAATAAAGGCTGCGGCGGAATCCGCGAAAATCGTTCCGCGACAAAGCGGCTTTGCGTAATTCATCGGCGCGGCTTTGCAACGTCTCCACTTCGCGCCGCTTGTGTTGGACAATCTCAAGCAATCTGCTGGGTATTTTCATCACTATTCCTCATCATCTGTATCCGCGTCGGAACGTTTTTTGCCTTTTAAAAACGCGAGAATGAAAGCGTCCAAATCGCCGTCTAAAACCCCTTGCGTGTCGCTTGTCTGCTCGCCTGTGCGCAAATCTTTAACCATTTGATACGGCTGCAAAACGTAAGAACGAATTTGCCGCCCCCAACCGATTTCGCCTTTGTTGGCATAACTTTTGTCCATCTCCGCGCGCTTCTTGTCCATCTCGATTTGATACAGCCGCGCTTTAAGAACCTTCAACGCCGTGGCTCTGTTCTTCAACTGCGAGCGTTCGTTCTGGCATGTCACAACAAGCCCCGTCGGCAAATGCGTGAGGCGCACGGCGGAATCCGTCGTGTTCACGCCTTGCCCGCCGTGGCCGCCGGAACGATAGACGTCCACGCGAAGGTCTTTCTCGGCGATTTCAATTTCAATGTCGTCCTCCACTTCAGGAATCACGTCCACGGAAGCGAAAGACGTTTGCCGTTTGCCCTGCGCGTTGAAAGGAGAAATGCGCACGAGACGGTGCACGCCGCGCTCGGCCTTGAGATGTCCGTAAGCGTTTTCGCCTTTAATCATCAGCGTAACGTTTTTCACGCCCGCTTCTTCGCCCGGCAGAATATCGAGCACGGAAACTTCGTGGCCGTGCCGCTCCGCCCAACGCTGAAACATACGCAACAACCTGCTGACCCAGTCGCACGCCTCCGTGCCGCCCGCGCCCGCGTTGAGACTCAAAATCGCGTCGCACCGATCCTGCGGCTTTCCAAGCAGCATCTGAATCTCCGCCTCTTCCAGAGCGGCAAGCGCGGCTTTGTATTCCTTCTCCCTCTCCAGCCACGCAAGATCGGAATTTTCCTCTTCGGTCAATTCATGCAGCACGGAAAGATCCGCGACGCGCTTCTCCACGCTCTCAAAAAGCTCGATTTTGCGGCGCAACGCTGTGGCCTCCGCGCTGGTTTTTTGAGCGGCTTGCGGTTGATCCCAAAACGTGGGTTTGACCATTTCCGCTTCCAATGCGGCAACCTTGGACTTCAATGCGTCCAAGTCAAAGAAACCTCCGCAGTTCGCGCGCGCGGGCGTCCAAGGAAGGCAAATCAACAGTAATGTGCAAAGACATACCGCTAGTTTATTAGCTCTGGCGATGGCTTGCCAGCGCAAACTCTTTTTTTCATTTACGCTCAGTATATCGTTGTGATTTTTGCTTGAGCGTGAAAAAATGACATGTTTTTTGTATCAGGAATGCTCCATGAGAATGATTATTGTTTCCAACCGGCTGCCGATTCATGTTCAAGAATCGAAGCAAGGGCTGACGATTCATTCGAGCGTAGGAGGAGTGGCAACGGGTATAGCTTCCTTTTTACATTACAAGAAGGAATTAGATTCGGCGTTTAATTACTTGTGGGTTGGGTGGCCGGGAGAAGTAAAGGATATCAAAGAAGTACAGAAGCGCATTGAAGAAAAATTCCCTTACGTTCCGGTTTTCTTGTCGGAAAAGGAGATGGATTTATTTTATCAAGGATTTTGCAATAAAACGATTTGGCCTCTTTTTCATTATTTTCCGTCGCTGACGCAATATGATAATCGGTATTGGGAAATTTATAAATCGGTCAATCAAGCCTATTGCACCAAAGTAAAGGCGATCATAAAACCGGGAGATTTGGTATGGATTCATGATTATCATTTATTGCTTTTGCCACAGATGCTTCGACAAGAAATTTCCGCCATCAACATTGCTTTCTTTTTGCATATTCCCTTTCCGTCGTTTGAAGTCTTTCGCCTTTTGCCTCATGTGTGGCAAAGAGAAATTATTGAAGGCATGCTGGGCTCGGATCTGGTTGGCTTTCACACGCATGATTACACGCAATATTTTTTGCGAGCGGCTTTGAGAGTTTTGGGACACGAACACAATTTGGGAGAATTATTTATCGGCAACCGCATTGTGCGCGCGGACACATTCCCCATGGGAATCGAGTATAACAAGCTTCACGACACAGCTTGCCGCAAAGCCTCTATTGAGGAAGAGGAAAAAACGCGCCCGCAGAATGGGCTCAAAATTATTTTGTCAATTGATCGTCTCGATTACACCAAAGGCATCATCCAGCGCGTCAGAGGATTTAAGTTATTTTTAGAAAACAATCCCGAATGGCACGGGAAAGTCAGTCTACATCTGATCGCCGTCCCCAGCCGGATCGGCGTCGAGCAATATCAACATACCAAAAAGAAACTCGATGAAATGATCGGCAGGGTCAACGGCGATTACGGAACGACGCAGTGGTCGCCGATTTTGTATCAATACAAATCACTGGAAACTGATGATCTGATTAAAACGTATCTCAATGGCGATATCGCTTTGATTACGCCGTTGCGCGACGGAATGAATTTAGTCGCAAAAGAATATCTGGCGTGCCGTCCCGATAAAACAGGTGTTTTGATTTTGAGTGAAATGGCCGGCGCTGCCAAGGAATTGCACGGCGCGCTTTTCATCAACCCCAACAGCATCGAGGAAATCGCAGAAGCCGTTCATCAAGCGCTCATCATGCCCAAGGAAGATCAAATAAAACGAAACGAAGCGATGCAAGAGCATTTGAAAAATTACGACGTTGTCCGATGGGCGGATGAAATGCTTGCGACCCTCAACGTCACTCAAAACAAACAAAGCAGCTTAAACGCTAAATACCTTTCTCAAAATCTGACCAACAAAATCGTAACAAAATTCAAAGACGGCAAACAACGATTGATTCTGCTGGATTATGACGGAACGCTTGTTCCTTTCGCTCAAAGTCCTGAGTTGGCCGTGCCTGATAAGGATTTGATTGATCTTTTGATGAGACTTTCTTCTCTGCCTAATATTTTGGTCTTCGTGATTAGCGGGCGAAAAAAAGATTTTCTAGATCAATGGTTCAAAAATTTACCCATCGGCTTGATCGCCGAGCACGGAGCTTTCATCCGCACGGCAAATAATAAAACGTGGAATACCCTGAAAGAAAAAGACTCCGGCTGGAAACAAAAAATTATCGCTATATTTGATCAATATCGCACACGCGTGCCGGGTTCTTTTTATGAGGAAAAGGAATATTCCGTCGTCTGGCATTACCGGGCAGCGCAGGGAGATTTGGATTTGGTGCAAACGCGCGCGCAGGAATTGTTTGACGACATGGTGAGCTTCACCGCCAACGTGGATGTGCAAGTTATCCAAGGCAATAAAGTCATCGAAGTGCGCAACAACGGCATCAACAAAGGCGTCGCCGCGCTTTCCATCATAAGCGTCCCTATGCACGATTTTATTTTGGCCATCGGCGACGACCACACCGATGAAGATATGTTCAAAGTTTTGCCCGCCTCCGCTCATTCCATCAAAGTGGGTTTTAAAAAAAGTATGGCAACTTATTGGGTTGGCGGTTACCAAGAAGTAATCTCTCTGTTAAAAAAGATGGTTCAGGAATAATTTTGAACACACTCTTCCAGAGTTTGCGGCGCGAGTCTGCGAACAATGGCCAAATAATCTTCCACGGAATTCAAATGCCGCATTCCCTCGCGCCATTTTTCTTTTTCGGGAAATCCGCGACTGTAGACCGCAATGATTTTGCGAAACCGCAAGCAAGCTGTTTTTTCGCCGTGAAAACGCACGGACGCGAAAAAATACCGATGCATCAACGCCGCCTTTTCTTCCCAACTTTCCATCGGCAACATTTCGCCTGTTTTCAAAAAGTGATCCGCGCGACGAAAGAAAAACGGGTCATGCAACACGACGCGCCCGGCCATCACCGCCGCGCAACCGGTTTCGTGAATCATCCGTGAAACGTCTTGCGGCGTGCGCACGTCGCTGTTGCCGATGACTGGAATTTTCACCGATTGCACAACAGCGCGGACCCCCTCCCAATCCGCCTTGCCCGAATAACCTTGCTGGCGCGTGCGGCCATGCACGGCAATCGCCGCCACGCCCATCGCTTCCAATCGCGGCGCGAGCAAATGCGCGCTCAAATTGTCCCACCCCAAACGCATCTTGACGGTCACAGGAATGGAAACGGCTTGCACAACGGCGCGGACGATTTCTTCCCCCCGTTTTTCGTCCTTCATCAACGTCGCGCCGCCGCCGCACCGGTGCACCTTCGGCGCGGGACAACCCATGTTAATATCAATCCAATCCGCCCCGCATCTTTCCAAAAACCGCGCCGCGTCGCGCATGTCTTCCGCCAGCCCGCCGAAAAGCTGCACGCCGAGAGGTTTATCCTCGGAACAGGTCGCCATCAAATGCAACGCTTTGGGATTAAGAGCCAACAGCGAACGCGCGTTGACCAGCTCCGTCACCCCCATGCCAAGGCCGCCCAAGGCGCGCAAACACACGCGCAAAGGCATGTCGGTGTAACCCGCCATCGGCGCAAGGGCCAGAGGCGATTGAACGCGAACCGTTCCGATTTTCCATTCCATAAGCCTACTTTACATCAAAAACAGGGTGAGTTAAATTTGAATCGTGCCGATTTACACTTACGAAACGATTCCCAGCAAGCCGTCGCAACGCGCGCGGACGTTTGAAATCAAGCAAAGCATGAACGACAAGCCGCTCCAACGCGATCCTAAAACGGGCGAGCGCGTGCGCAGGATTATCACCGGCGGCTACGGCATCATGAAATCCGGCGGAGCTTCATCGTCATGCGACTTTGCGTCCTCTTGCGCCAGCGCCGGTTCTCCCTGTTGTTGCAGCGGCGCGTGTTCACATTGATTTTTATGCCGCTCCTTTCCGTTCAACATTTGACGATTGAGTTTCGTTCTCACGACGGCTTGCTTCGCGCTGTGGATAACATTTCTTTCGATGTGCAAGACGGCGAAACGTTGGCCATTGTCGGCGAGAGCGGGAGCGGCAAAAGCGTGACCGCCCTTTCCCTCACCCGTCTTTTGCCTCCTCCGCCGGTTTGTCGCGTGGAAGGAAAAGTGCTCTATCAAAAGCGCGACTTGCTTGCCGCGCCTGATATTCGCTCATTCCGCGGCAAAGAAATCGCTTACATCTTTCAAGAACCGTCCACTTCTCTGAATCCCGTGTTCACCATCGGCTTCCAAATCGAGGAAGCCGTCCAACTGCACAGGCCGGAGATTAAGGATAGAAGAGCCGAGACGGCTCGCATGTTGGAACTCGTGGGCATTCCAGCGGCGCGAGCAGAAGCCTATCCTCATCAATTAAGCGGCGGCATGCAACAACGCGCGATGATCGCCATGGCGCTGGCCTCTCATCCTAAAATACTCGTCGCGGACGAGCCGACGACGGCGCTCGATGTGACGATTCAGGCGCAAATCATTTCCCTACTCAAAGAGCTGAAGCAAAAACTCGGCATGACCGTCATTCTCATCACGCATAATTTTGGCATCGTCTCGAACTTCGCCGATCGAACATTAGTGATGTTTCGCGGAAAAATTGTGGAACAAGGCCGCGCGAACGACGTGCTTGCCCGCCCGCAACACGCCTACACGCGCGCGTTGATGGATTGCATCCCTCGGCTGGGCCAAGCCAAAAACCGTCTGACAACGATTGATTATGCAAAACTCTGACGCAACTCCACTGCTGCAAGTAAGCAACCTCAAGGTGCATTTTTCCTCGGCGCGCAACTGGTTCAGTCGCGCTTTACATGTTCTCAAAGCGGTGGACGATGTTTCTTTCGTTGTGCTGCGCGGCTCAACCGTCGGCCTTGTCGGCGAGAGCGGAAGCGGCAAGACAACGATTGGCCGAGCGATCACGCGGCTAGAGGACATTCAAGGCGGCTCGATTCAATACGAGGGACGCGAAATTTCGCGCCTTGGCCGCAGAGCAATGTTTCCGTTTCGCAAAAAAATTCAGATGATTTTTCAAGACCCTTACAACTCGTTGAACCCGCGCCTCACCATTTTATCCACCGTGAGCGAGCCGCTTGAAATCCACTTTCCGGAAATGTCCAAAACGGCGCGGCGCGCAAGGGTGACGGAATTGTTGGAAATGGTCGGCCTTGAAAAAAAACACCTCGACCGCTATCCGCACGAATTCAGCGGCGGCCAACGCCAGCGCATCGGCATTGCACGCGCGCTGGCCGTGAAACCTGAATTTATCATTTGCGACGAACCTGTCAGCGCGCTGGACGTTTCCGTGCAGGCCCAAATCATCAACCTGCTCCAAGATTTGCAACAGCAACTTGGCCTCACTTATCTCTTCATCGCGCACGACCTCGCCGTCGTTGAACACATCAGCGATGAGGTCTTAGTGATGCAGCAGGGAAAAATCGTTGAGCAAGCGTCTGCGGAAAAAATTTATCACGCGCCGCAACACGAATACACGCGCAAGCTGCTGGCCGCCGTGCCTCAATTTTAAAGTTTTTGAAAACATCTTCTCTTCAAAATCTTCAGACCATCCCCGGCGTCGGGAAAAGTTTGGCGCAGGATTTATGGGATATTGGGATCAAACGAATCTCTTGTTTGAAAAATAAAAATCCTGAAAAACTTTACCAAAAACTCTGCCGCATTCGGGGATGTCATATTGACAGATGCGTCCTTTATGTTTTTAGATGCGCCGTTTATTTCTCTTCCAACGAGCGACCCAAGCCTGAAAAACTCAAATGGTGGAATCACTCCGATGCCCGCCTTGGTTTAGAAAAGAACAACACAACCTTAATGAAAAGGCGCAAGAACCAGGCTAATGACCAGTAAAATCGGCGTCGGCCAAATGCCTAAAATGATAATTCCGCTCGTCAATAGAAGGATTAAAAAAGTGGAAGGTAAAGAAAGGGAAATCGGCTTGGCATCCACAGTCTCCGTCCCATACATCCAGCGCGCGATGTTCAAATAATAATAAAGTCCCATGACGGCGCAGGCGACGCCCGTGAACAGCAACCCGTAGCGGCCCGTTTCCAAAACGGAAATAAAAATGTCGAGCTTGGCAAAAAATCCAATCAGCGGCGGAATGCCGGCAAGGGATGACATGGCAATGAGCATAGCGAATGCTAAAGACGGAGAACGTTGCGCAAGACCGGCGTAATTTCTTAAATCATCGCCGCCCAAAACTTTTTCCAAAGCGGCAATGAGGCAGAAAGCGAGCGCGACGGCCAGAAGATACGCGCATAAATAAAAGAACACGGCGTGCGCGCCCCGATCAGTAAAGCAACTCAAAGCCATGAGCAAAAAACCTGTGTTGGCGATGCTAGAATAGCCGAGCAACCGTTTTAAGCTGCGTTGAGGCAATGCGGCAAAGCTGCCAAGCACGACAGACCCGATGGCCAACGCCGCCAATAAAATGCCCAACACTTGCCGCAATTCTTCAACGCCAAAAGCGTTGAAATAAAAAACGCGCAAGAACGCGGCAAAACCGGCCGCTTTCGATCCAATGGAAAGAAACGCCGACACGGGCGTTGGCGCGCCCTGATAAGTGTCCGCCGCCCATGAATGAAAGGGAACGGCGGCAATTTTAAAGGCCAAGCCGGCTACGATAAAAAGCAGAGGAAAAAGGACGCTTTCGTCTTTCGGCAAAAGTTCCAAATGCATAGCGATGACGGAAAAAAAAGTCGTTTTAAACGTCCCGTAAAGCAATGCGATGCCATACGCCAAAAACGCCGTCGAAAGCGCGCCCATGACAAGATACTTCACCCCCGCCTCCAACGCGGCTGCCGAATTTCTCTGGCTCGAGACGAGGATGTAAAAAGAAACGGTGACGAGTTCCAACGCGACGAACAGCATGATAAAATCCGCCGCCGAGGCTGTCAGCGACATGCCGATGGTCGCCATTAAAATGAGGACGAAAAACTCGCCGCGTCGACCAACAGGATGTTCACGCGCGATGAAGCACGTCACTCCCGCCGCGATGAGAAAAAATCTTTTAAAGAAAAATGCCACGCCATCCGCAACGTAAAGAAACGCCCAGCTTGGCGGCGTGTAAGAAGGAATGATAAAAGTGGAAAGGAAAACCAAACCGATGCCGATGAGGGCGATATCTGCCCATTTGAACAATTTCAAAGAAGAACAAAAGCTGCTTCCAAGCAGCAACACCAGCGCGCACGCGAGTAATAAGACTTCCGGCGTCAGAAATAGCCTCATAAATTCAGCCATTTCTCCAACGCGGGTTGAATCCACTGTGTCAACAATCGCGGCCAGCAACCAACAATAATAAGCGGCGTTAAGAGCAGCCAATGCGGCCATTGTTGAAGCGGTTCCAAATCATGCGCGAGCGCGGTGGATGCCGAGATTTTGCCGAAAAAGATGTTGCGGACGGCGCGCAACATATACACGGCGGAAAGAATCATTCCCACGAGCGCGACGCAAACAGCCCACGGATAAGCTTTCCATGCGCCAAAAAAGACCAGAATCTCGCCGACAAAATTAACAAACCCGGGCAAACCAATAGACGCCAGCGCGCTTGCAATAAAAAGAAACGCCAAGGCAGGCGCGCGGGAAGCTAATCCACCCATCTCATTCAAACGCCCAGCACCGGTTCTTTTTTGAATCTCGTTACCGAGAGAAAACAACAACGCTGCGCTTATCCCCTGCCCTGCCATCAGGAATGCCGCGCCTGTGAAGCCAATCAAATTGCCGCTTGCCAAGCCTAACAGCAACCAACCGACATGCGCCACGCTGGAGTAAGCCAGCAAAGGATTCAGCTCTTTTTGTGCCAGCGCAATCATGCCGACGTAAAGAATGTTGAATGTTAAGAAAACAAGCAGCAGCCCCTTCAAAACTCCCATGCCATACGGCAAAAAAGGCGCGGCAACGCGAAGCAAAACGTAAACGCCGAACATTTTTAAAACTCCCGCGTGCAACATGGCCACCGGCGTGGGAGCGATGGCATACGCTTGCGCCGCCCAGTTGTGAAAAGGCCACATTGCCATCAACACGCCGCAACCGATCAACAACAGAAGAAAAAGGAATGGCTGAAAATTAGGATTCATGGGCGTTCGCGCCAGCAACCGCCGGATCTCTAATAAATCAAACGTCCTCTCGTTTGGCGGCAGTAGCAGATAAAAAGTCAACAAGCCGAGCAACAAAATCAAACTTCCCGCGATGAGATAAAGAGCCATGCGCCACGCAACAGCGCGTCTCTCCCGCCCTCCCCATCCGCCAATAAGCAAGAAAGAAGGCACAAGAGCGATTTCGTGAAAAAGATAGAGGAATAATAAATCAAACGAAAGAAAAGCGCCTAGCGCGCTTGCGCTGATCAATAAAAGACAAATAAAAAATTCGCGCGCACGCCGGGTCTCCTCTGCTGACGCCGCCACAGCGGCAAGGGAGACAAAGGAGGTCAACAAGACAAGCGGAAGATTGAGACCGTCCAACGCAATGTGAAAATGAACGTATAAAAAATCAGAAGAAAAAAGCCATGGAATGTTTGTGGAAAAATGCTCGCCGCTTGGATGCAAAGAAAAAGCCGCCGCTAAAACGAGACTTGCCAAAACGTTGAAGCTTGTAACCAGCAAAGCAGTTTTCTTGGGAGCCGCGCCAAATCCAATCCATACACAACCCGCAAGCGGCATCAACAGCATGACGAGAGGCAGAGCATTCATGCGATGAACGCCCCCCTCAAAATCCAATAACAAAGGAACAGGAAACCTATTAAAAAGACGGTGGCATAGGCGCGGATGTTCCCGCTTTGAAGTCGCCTAAAAAAATCTTCGCCGCATTCGCCAAGGATAGACGGAAAACGAAATGCCAACCCTTCAGCAATCCATTGCTCCCACCACGCCAAAAATCGAGCCATCGCGTCTTGCGCGCGAATAATCAAAGCACGGTAAATTTCATCCACATAAAATCCTCGAGCCAAAATCATGCCGCCCAACGGTTCTTTTTTCGCCTTGGCGTAAAATATCCACGCCGCCACTACTCCAAGCAACAAAGCGGCAAGAGAAGCGATTATCACCGTCGCGCTTCCTTTGTTATGGGAAGGGAAACTTAGAGTTTCGCCGATTTTCCAATAACTGCCAACCACCGATAAAACAGCCAAAGCGATCAGCGGCAGGGTCATGATGAGAGGAGATTCAACGGCCCGCCGCGCTTCTTCTGTCCTAGCTTCGCCGCTAAACACAAGCAGCGCCAGCCGCGTCATGTAAAACGCCGTGAGAACCGATGTGACTAACGCGACAGCAAAAAGCCAGTGACTTTTTTGAAACGCGATGGAAAGAATTTCTTCCTTACTGAAAAAGCCGGAAAAAAACGGCACTCCCGCCAATGCCGCCGCGCCTATGAGAAAAGCCGCAAAGGTAATCTTCATCTTCCTCAATCCGCCCATTTGCCAAATATTTTGCTCGTGATGGAGCGCGCAAAGAACCGATCCCGCCGCAAGAAAAAGCAGCGCCTTAAAGAAGGCGTGCGTGGAAAGATGAAACATCGCTGCCGCTTGCGAGCCCAAGCCAACCGCCATCACCATATAACCAAGTTGAGACATGGTGGAATACGCCAAGACTCGTTTGATGTCGTCCTGTCGCACGGCAACCAGCGCGGCGAAAAGCGCGGTGGCCGCGCCGACAATGGCGATCACGCTCATCGCCGTCGCGCTCCACTGCAAGACGCAAAAGACGCGGCACAACATATACACACCGGCAGCCACCATCGTCGCCGCGTGGATCAAAGCGGAAACAGGCGTCGGGCCTTCCATCGCGTCAGGCAACCACACATGCAACGGCAACTGCGCCGACTTGCCGACACATCCGCAAAAAAGCGCCAAAGCGGCGAGCGTCGTCAAAGGACTTTGCGAAAATAAAAATGATGATTGTTCTAATGCTTCAAAATTCACCGTCTGGCCAATTTGCCAGACCAATAAAATTCCCGCCATGAAACCGACGTCGCCGATGCGATTGACGATGAAAGCCTTCTTTGCGGCCTCGGCGGCGGACGGCCTTTCAAACCAGAAACCGATCAAAAGATACGAACTCAAGCCCACCAATTCCCAAAAGAAAAACATCATCACGAGATTATCGGCCAGCGTCACTCCGATCATAGAAAAGAGAAAAAAAGACATCTTAGCGAAAAAGCGCGAAAAACTTTTGTCGTTTTTCATGTAACCATAAGAAAAAAGATGAATCAAAAAACCGACGCCCGTCACAACAAGCAACATCAAGCGCGCCAACGCATCTGTCATCGCGCCCGCTTCTATCCTTAATCCGGGGAGGTCCAACCAAGACCACGCTACGCCTTCCGCTCCATATCCCCAAAAAATCAGAACCGCGCAAAGAAGGCTCGCGCCGCACGCGCCGATGGAAACCAACGCCGCCGCTCGCGGAAATTTCCTTAACGCCACAGCAATGGCCATCGCGGCGGCTAACGGAACGAATAACGCAATGAACGGCAAGAAAGACATTAGAACCGCAGACTTGTTAAAGCGTTGACATCCGTCGCGCGGCGCAAGCGAAACACGACAACAATAATCGCCAATCCCACCGCCGCTTCCGCCGCGGCAATCGCCATCATAAAAAGCGCAGCCGCCTGCGCGTCAAGAACTGGAGCGAAACGACTAAAGGCAACCACAGCCAATAAAGCCGCGTTTAGCATCATTTCCAGACACATATAAATCACCAAAATGTTGCGCCGCATGATCACGCCAACCACGCCCAGCGTGAACAACGCGCCACTCAACGCCAAGTAATGGTTCAACGTAATGGCCGTCCAAGCGGTCATGATTCATCCTTCCCCGCTAAAAATACAACGCCGACGATGGCAGTGAGCAGAATCAGCGCGGTTGTCAAAAACGGTAGCATGTAGCCCTTGAATAAAAGAGTCGCGAGGGCTTTGACGCTGAAAATATTTTCGGCGTTTTGAAAAAAAAGCGGCGCGGCGGCTTTTTTAATCAATCCAAACACAAGAAAAAACAACGCAGCAAACCCCATCGCCAATGCCGCCGCCGTTATGACGCTGCTCCATGAAATTTTCTTCGCGCGTTCTTCATCGTTGTTGACGAGCATGACGACGAAAAGAAAAAGCGCCATCACCGCGCCGGCGTAGATCATTACTTGCGCGACTGCCAAGAAAAACGCACCCAACGTCACAAAAAGCGCGCCTAAGCTCAAAAACGTCGCGGCTAAAGCCAGAGCGCATGTCATGGCGTTGCGGCTTGCGACAACAACGCATCCGCCAACAAATGCCGTCAAAGCGAAGAGCCAGAAAAACAACGCTTCCATCACTTCCCTTTCCATTTCTGAATAGGGCGCGGCAAAACACCTCCTAATTCATAAAGCCCCTCCTTGCCGCGAAGCATCTCTCTGCGCGATTTTCCTGTAAAAACGGAAAGGTCTTTTTTGAGAAAAATTGCTTCTTCGGGACAAACCTCCGCGCAAAGACCGCAATAAATGCAACGCAGCATATCTATTTCAAACGCTTGAGGAGCTTTCTCTACATGCGCATCAGGACTCGAAGCGGCGAGTTTTCCCGGTGTGATGCGAATGGCGCGCGGCGGGCAAACGAATTCGCAAAGCTGGCATGAGACGCACTTCTCGCGTCCCTCCTCGTCTTTAACAAGCACAGGCGCGCCGCGATAACCCTCCGGCGTCGGCCATTTTTGTTCAGGATACTGCATCGTCACCAAACCCGTCTCCGTCATGTTCATGAGCGAGGCGCGTTGCTCCTTCCTTCCGACGAAAAGAAGGAGAAGCGTTCTGACGAGATGCTTCAACGTGATACTCATGCCGTCCAAAATCACGGGCAAATAAAGCTTCTCGCCGACGGTTAATTTTGGCCGTTTGACAAACATGAGACATCTCTAGCTTTTGAACTGCTCAATCGCGCGGCGGAACCATTCGAAAAAGTATTGCGCGTCGTGCGGGCCGGGCCCTGCTTCCGGATGGTATTGGACGGAGAACACGGGATAACGGAGGTGCCGCAACCCTTCGCACGTTCCGTCGTTTAAATTGATGTGCGTCATCTCAACCTCATTTTTGGGCAAAGAAGCAATGTCCACCGAAAAACCGTGATTTTGGGAGGTGATGGAGACTTTGCCCGTGCTCAAATCTTTGACAGGTTGATTGGCTCCGCGATGGCCGAATTTCAACTTGAACGTTTTTCCGCCAAACGCATGACCCAAAATTTGATGACCGAGACAAATCCCAAAAATCGGCTTCTTGCCGATCAACGCTCGCACCGCTTCATGCGCATAAGTAAGCGCCGCCGGATCTCCGGGGCCGTTGGAAAGAAAAATGCCGTCGGGATTTTCCGCCAACACATCTTCTGCCGATGTATGCGCCGGAACAACGCGAACGGCGAACCCGCTTCTTCTCAAGCAGCGCAGGATGTTATATTTGATGCCAAAATCAAAAGCGACGACGCGGTATTTCACGGGCGGCAATTCTCCCAAACGCGAATTTTTAACCAGCGCGTGTTGATCAAACCAAGGGCGGCTTAGCTCGCCGTCCTTGTCCCAATCAAAAGGCGCGGCGCATGACACTTTCTGCGCGTAATCCACGCCTTCAAAGCCTTCCCAGTCGCGCGCCATCTGGACGGCGGCTTTTTCAGAAATTTTTTCCGTCGTCAACGCGCCCTTCATTGCGCCCACAACGCGCAATTTTTTCGTCAACGCCCGCGTGTCCACCCTGCTCAAAGCAGGAATTTTGTGCCGCTTCAGATAAGCGTCCAGCGTTTCCCTGCTCCGCCAGTTACTCGCCACCGGCGCAAGCTCTCGCACAATCAGCGCGCTGACGTGCGGTTGCCAAGACTCCACGTCTTCCTCATTCACGCCATAGTTGCCGATTTCAGGATACGTTAACGCCACCATCTGGCCTTTGTAAGACGGGTCGGTCAAAATTTCTTGGTAGCCCGTCATGGACGTGTTGAAACAAACCTCGCCGACGACCGTTCCGTCCGCGCCAAACGACTCGCCGTGAAAAACCGAGCCGTCCTCTAAAGCAAGCAACCCTTTCATCCTGCGTGTAAAAATCCTTCTTCCAAATTCCAAACAACCTCACCCTTCACCAGCGTCATGACCGCGCGCCCTTTGAGTTTAGCTCCGTTAAACGGCGTGTTGCGTCCGAGAGAATGAAACTCCGAACTATCCACCGTCCATTCTAAATCAGGATCAATCACCGTCACGTCCGCTATGCTGCCCGCTTGCAACGTGCCTCGGTTTAATTTCAAAAACTGCGCGGGAGCATGAGTCAGTTTAGAGATTAAGTCCGGCAAGGAAATAATCTGCTCATGCACCAGATGCGTCAGAAAAAGGCCGAGCTCGGTTTCCAACCCAACCATGCCGCAGGGCGCGTAATCAAACTCCACTTCTTTTTCGTAAGAACAATGCGGCGCGTGATCGCTAGCCAAATACTCAATCGTCCCGTCAACGATGCCCTCCAACAGCGCGTCCACGTCCTGTTGCGAACGCAAGGGCGGATTAACTTTGCAATTGGTGTTGTAACCTTCCAGCGCGTCGTCGGTCAACGCAATGTGATGCGGGCACACCTCGCCGGAAATCGGCACGCCGCGTCTTTTCGCCTCGCGTAAAATGCGCACCGACCCGGCGGCAGTGAGATGTTGGCAATGCACACGCGCACCCGTCAGTTCCGCCAGCAAAGCGTTGCGAGCAACGATCACCTCTTCCGCCACAGACGGCCAACCGCGCAATCCCAGCACCATAGACCAAAAACCTTCGTGCATCACGCCCTCGGCGGAAAGGCTGTAATCCTGACAATGATCCAGCACGGGGATGTCGAACATCTTGCAATACTCCAACGCGCGCCGCATGAGGCCGTTGCTTTGGATACAGTGGCCGTCATCCGTCACGGCTACCACACCCTCTTTGACTAAGCTGCCAATCGGCGCGAGCAATTCGCCTTTCATTCCTTGAGAAATGCAACCCGTTGGGAAAACATTGACGACGGCGGTTTCCTTCGCGCGTTGAGTAATCCATGCGATGGTATTAGGAGCATCGGCTGGCGGCGAAGTATTCGGCATCGCCACGATGCTTGTGAATCCTCCGGCGGCCGCCGCTTGAGAACCGCTTCGGATGGTTTCCTTGGAAGATTGCCCCGGCTCGCGCAAGTGAACGTGCATGTCAATCAATCCCGGGCAAACAACCTTGCCGCGCACATCAATAATCTTGGGAATTTCCGAACCGCTAAACGGCGGGCGGTTGGAAATTTTGCCGTCCACAATAAAAAGATCGCGCTGCTCGTCTATGCCCTGCGATGGGTCAATCACTCGTCCGCCTTTTAACGTGAATGCGCTCATGTCGTTTCCTCCGTCAACGTTTTTGAACCTCCGCTCAAAAGATAAATCACCGCCATCCTCACCGCCAAACCATTGGTCACTTGATTGAGAATGACTGAATTCGGCCCGTCGGCAATTTCGCTGGCGATTTCCACCCCGCGGTTAATCGGCCCCGGATGCATAATCATCACATTCGGTTTGCACTTTTTGAGCCGCTCAAAATCAAGGCCGAAGAGCGACACATACTCGCCGAGCGAAGGAAAATGCGATTGCTGCTGGCGCTCGTGCTGAATGCGCAGCAGTTGGATAACGTCCGCCGTCGGCAACACTTCTTCCAAACGATAGGACACTTCCACGCCCATCTTGCTGAAAATCGGCGGCAACAACGTCGCAGGACCGACAAGCGTCACCCGCGCTCCCAGCTTTCTCAATGCCCAGATATTGGAACGCGCCACGCGGCTATAAAGAATATCGCCTAAAATCACGATATGGCGGTCGCGCAAATCTCCCAACTTTTCGCGTATCGTGAACACGTCCAACAACGCCTGCGTCGGGTGCTCATGCGCGCCGTCGCCAGCGTTGATGACGGAAGCTCGCAACCGCTCCGCCAGAAACTTAGACGCGCCAGCGGCTCGATGGCGCAGAATGATGAAATCAGCGTTCAGAGCTTGCAAGTTCAACGCCGTATCTTTCAGCGATTCGCCCTTGGTGAAGCTGCTCGCGCTGTTATCCAAACTCACCACATCCGCGCTCAATCGCTTCGCCGCTAATTCAAACGACGTGCGCGTGCGCGTGCTTGGCTCGACAAACAGATTGACCACCGTTCGCCCGCGCAACGACGGCACTTTTTTAATGGGGCGATTTAAAATTTCCTTAAAAACGCTGGTCGTTTCGAGAAGTTGATGAATTTCTTCAACGGAAAGTTCCCGAATGGAAATCAGGTCTTTGCGCGTCCACGTCATGCTCATACGCCCTCCTTTTCGAGTAACACCTCGTCTTTGCCGTCCATCTCTTTCAAATGAACGCGAACATGCTCGCGTTCCGCCGTTGGCAGATTTTTGCCGATGTAATCCGCGCGAATAGGCAACTGGCGATGGCCGCGATCTACCAACACGGCAAGCTGAATGCCCTTGGCGCGGCCTAAATCCAGCAGCGCATTCAACGCCGCCCGAATGGTGCGCCCCGTGAAAAGCACGTCGTCCACCAAGATAACAACGCGGCCGTTGACATGAAAAGGGATGTCCGTTTGCTTCGGCACACGAATAGCGCGGTCAATATCGTCCCGATGGAAAGAAATATCCAACTGGCCGACCGGCACAGGCTCTTTTTTAGGGCTAAATTCAGACACCATACGCGCCAAACGCCGCGCCAACGGCACGCCGCGCGTGTGAAGGCCGACTACGGCGATAGGCTGCTCCGCGTTGCGCTCGATGATTTCATGCGCCATGCGCTTCAGCGCGCGGTCAACCGCAGACTCGTCTAAAATGATAGTTTGTGACATACTCTCCTTTAAGGCCTCGCTGGACCTTATTAAAGGTGGATAAAATGGTTGTTAACTCGCCTTGGCCGCCCCCTCGTTTTTTTTCTCAGCTGACGCCAACATTTTTTGACGTGTCGTGCGCCATTTAGCGCGATATCTCACGATCCAATCCAACAAAGCCTTTTCAAAACCGATGTCGTGGCCAACTTTTTCACTCTCCAACCATTTGTGCCGGAGAATCTCCTCACGTTCCAGAAGAAATTCCCGATACAAAGGGGAGTTTTTAAAAAAATTCTGCGTATCGCCTGCGTCTTGCGTCATATAGTAACTCATCCAGCTACCTTTTTGCTTTAGTTAGAGCAGCTCCGTCGTTTTGCAACAAGGAAATGCTCATCAGCTTCATAAATTAAATACAAACAACTAAAAATCAACATTTTAAAATACAATCTCTATTTTGTCCCGATCGTTGATGGAATGGAAGCAGAGAAAGAATCTTATTCGCTGCTTTTACAAATTCTTGACTGACAGAAGATTGAAACTCTTTGGCCACAATAGGCTCGCCATCATCTCCGGCTAGCCTCACAACCTCATCAAGGGGAATTTCTCCAAGCAGAGGAACGCCTAAACGTTCGGCTTCCCGTTTCCCTCCGCCGGAACCGAAAATTTCGTAACGCTTGCCGTCGCTTGGACACGAAAAATAGCTCATGTTTTCAACCACGCCTAAAAGCGGAGTATCCGCCCGTTGAAACATTGCCGCAGCGCGGCGAACTTCCGCCAACGCGACTTCCTGCGGCGTCGTCACTAAAATCGCCCCTGAAAGCTTTACGGTCTGAACGATCGTTAATTGCACATCTCCCGTCCCCGGCGGCAAATCCAAAATCAAAACATCTAATTCTCCCCATTCCACGTTCAGCAACAACTGTTGCGTGTAGCGAGTCGCAATCGGCCCGCGCAAAGCAATCGGCGAATCTTCCGGTATGAGAAAACCGAGGCTCATCAACTTCAGACCATGCGACTCAAGCGGCAGAACCTTTCCCTCGCCCGTCGTGGCGGGCTGCTCAACCGCATGAAACATCACGCCCAAGCTAGGCCCGTAAATATCGCAATCACAAAGCCCCACGCGCTTGCCTAAACGCGCCATAGCTACCGCAAGATTCGCCGCCACCGTGGATTTGCCCACGCCGCCCTTGCCGCTTGCGATGGCAATCACATGCTCCGTTCCGGCAAGAGGCGCAGGCTGCGGTGCGTCGGACGTTTTCGGCGATGAAACTTCCATCCTCACAACGACGGCTTGCGGGCAATCTTTCAAAGCGTCTTCAACCGCCGTCTTGATTTTTTCAGGAATACTCGCGTCCGGCGTCGTGACGCCCAAAACAACTTCCACCCCTTCTTCCTTCAAACGAATGCTTTTGACTAAACCGAACGAAACGATGTCCCTGCTAAATCCGGGGTAAGAAACCGTGTGCAACCGCTTGAGAATTTCAGCTTCGGTCATCATGTTTATTTTTTACAGTGATAAACAAACGCGGGCGGTAAATTTTTCCAGATAACGCGCGTCGTTTTCACGGAAGAAAAATTTTTCTTGAGCATTTTTTTAAAATTCCGCCCCGCCGCCAATAAATGAAAACCCCAATAAGCAAACGTGGCAAACTCCCCGCCCTCCTTCAACGCCTCCACCGTGGCGTGAAGCAATTCTTTTTGAAGTTGATCATCAAAACTCGCCCACGGCATGCCGGAAATAATGCAATCGCATGTCTCGTGGTGATGCTGATGCAAATACTTTTTCACATGCGCGGCGGAATCCTGATAGATCAAAGCCTGCGGACAACGCTTCTTCGTCTCTTCCACAAAACGAGGATTCATCTCCAAAGCAAAAAAAACGCCGTCGCGCGGCACGCGATGAAGGATATGCCGCGTCACCACGCCCGTGCCCGGCCCAAATTCCACCACCACCCTTGCATTTTTTAAATCCGGCGTTTGCGCAAGCAACGAAGACAGCTCATCCGAAGAAGGCGCGACTGCCCCCGTTTGTTTAGGATTGAAAAGATACTGCAGGAAAAAGCCTGTCATTTAAGTGTTCTAAATCCCCGCGAACGACAAGTAAATGGGAATTGTCACGCCACTAACCGCCCGAATCTTTTTTCCAACTCGGCGCGGGAAATCAATGTCATCGTCGGGCGTCCGTGAGGGCATGTGTGCGGCAGCTCGCAAGCGTGTAAGTCCGACAGCAGTTTTTCGATCTCGCCCAATTTCAGAGAATCGTTTGCTTTCACCGCGTGACGGCAGACGGTTTTTGCAATTTCTTCCTCGCTTAATTTTCTTTTGCGGCGCGTCTCGCCGCCTGCTTCCTGCAAATCAACCAGCATGGATCGGAAAAAATCTTCCACCGCTTGAGTTTTGATCATCGGCGGCAGGGCATCCACCATGAACGTGTTGCCGCCCAGTTCCGAAACGCCGACGCCAATGCGCTGCAACGCGGCAAGCTGTTCTTTGAGAAAAACCGCTTGGTCAGGCGGCAATTCTACAGCGCAAGGCAACAGCAGACTCTGGCTCAAGACCTCTTCCTTTGCCACACGATCGAGCATCTGCTCGAATAAAATCCGCTCATGCGCCGCGTGTTGGTCAATCAACACCAACCCCTGCTTGCCTTCCGCTACGATGTAAAGATTCAGAATCACGCCGACGATGCGAAGGTCATGATTTTTCGATTCCGCCCTTGTCTCGTGAGGCATTGGCAAAGTTTCTGCATGATAAGAAACGGGCGGTTTGGAGATAAATCCCCTCGCCTCAAAAGCCGCAGACGCCGTTGGCGCAGGATGGGAAAGGAAAGAAACGGAGGAGGAAGGCCGCGCTGTTCTCAAAACATCCGCCACGGCTTCCGCGACAAACTGCCGCACGTTATTGGGGTCGCGGAAACGCACCTCGCGCTTGGCGGGGTGCACGTTGACGTCCACTTGCCTCGCGTCCATCTCCAGAAAAAGGGCAGCGACAGGATAACGCCCCTTCATCAAAGCATTGTGATAACCTTCCATGAGCGCAAAATTCAGCGTGGCATTTTGCACGGGTCGGTTGTTCACAAAAAGAAACTGCTCTTGCCGATTGGCGCGGCTCACACCCGCTTTGCCAATCATTCCGCGCAACGTCATGCCGTTTCCTTGCGCCTCCAACGGCAACATATCTTCCACCCATTTTTTCCCAAAAACCGTCAACAAACGCTCTTCCAGCGTCTCAACGGCAGGATAAAGAAAAACTTCGCGGTTGTTATGACGAACAGTGAGGTGCAAACGCGGGCGCGTCAACGCCGCCAAGCGCAGCCATTGCTCGATGTGCGCCCATTCCGTTTGTTCCGTCCGCAAAAATTTTCGCCGCGCCGGTAAATTAAAGAAAAGCGAGCGCGCCTCCGCCATCGTGCCCACGGCGCAACCGGCCTCGCTCACTTTTACAATCTTGCCGCCGTCTATAACAATTTCCGTTCCCGCCACTGCTTCTTTTTCGCGCGTGACCAAGCGGAAGCGGCAGACCGAAGCGATGCTGGGAATCGCCTCGCCGCGAAATCCGTAAGATTGAATCGCCAGCAAATCTTCCGATTGACGAATCTTACTTGTGGCGTGGCGTTCCAGAGCCAGCAAGGCGTCGTCATAACTCATCCCCCAGCCGTTATCCGTGACCCGCACTAAACTTTTGCCGCCGCGCTGCGCTTCCACGTCAATCCTGTCTGCGCCGGCGTCGAGCGCGTTTTCCATGAACTCCTTCACCACCGCAGCCGGACGCTCAATCACCTCGCCCGCCGCGATTTGATTGGCGACGGTTTCATTGAGCAAATGAATGCGATTAGGCATAAGACTTCACGTTTTAAAAAAAAGAAAGACTGCTGCTACTCTTGAGCCGCGCCTAGCTTCACTAAAATGCGTTCCAAGTCCGAGGAATTATAGAAATCAATTTCAACGCGCCCCCCCTTATCCGCCGTGCCAATTAACCTGACCTTCGTTCCCAAAGCGCGCTGCAAACGGAATTCCAACTCGCGCCAATCGGCATTGGCCATAGCCGAACCCGCGCTGCGCTTCTTGCGCGTGGAAGTGACGTAAAGAGACGCCACCAATCGCTCTGTCTGCCGAACGGAAAGGGCTCGCTTGGTGACTTGCGCCGCCACCATTTCTTGCTCATTGGCGGTGGAAAGAGAAAGAATGACCTTGGCGTGCCCCGTGGTGATGTTCCCCAGACGAACCAACTCTTGCACCTCCGGCGCAAGGTTGCGCAAGCGGAGCGCATTCGTCACGGCTTCGCGGCTCTTCCCGACTTTCTGCGCGATATCATCTTGCTTCAGATTAAATCGCTCGATCAAAACATGGTAACCTTCCGCTTCTTCCATCGGGTTTAAATCCGCGCGCTGGAGGTTTTCCACCATCGCCAATTCCATCGTTTGAAGATCATCCGCCTCGCGCACGATGACGGGAATTTCCTCTAACCCTGCGGATTGAGACGCGCGCCAACGGCGTTCACCGGCGATGAGTTCATACTTCTCGCCGCGCCGCCGCACCAGCAACGGCTGTAAAATGCCGAGCGTGCGGATGGAATTTTCCAGTTCTTGCAGTTCTTTTGAAGAAAATGTTTTGCGCGGTTGGTTCGGGTTGGCGACGATGGAATGAAGAGGAACTTTTAAAATCTTCTCGCCCCTTTCTGCGGCAGGCTGCGACGGCTCATTCCAAGAAGGAGTTACGCCAGCTCCTATCAAAGCCCCCAATCCTTTACCCAACGCTTTTTTTGACATACCCTCAAACTTTCCCTAGTTTTTGGCCGCTTTCAAGGCGCAAAAATGCGTTATGGCTTTCGATTGCCACTAATTTTAGCGTTAGGATTGTTTTTAGCCGCTTGCCCTGTGGTCTGTAACACGTTGCCACCGCCGGCTGACGTGCGCGTTTTGGCAAGAATGTTGACGTCGTCTTCTAGAAGAGCTCCTTCTATTTCACCAGAATCCAAAGAACCCACTATGCCATGAATCAATTTTGAAGTCAGCACTAGCCTTTTCAGATCAATATTCGCAGGCTCCGGCAAGGTTGTTGCGTTTGGAGCAATGAAAATCATCTGACCGGCTTGAAGCAGCACGGATTCGCTCGGTCGCTTTTTAAGATAAATGCGCAAAGCACCTTCTACAACAATGACTTTCGTATAATGACCGAGGTTATACTCCATCAAGATGGTCGTTCCTGTGATAGCCGCTATAATTGATGCGGTGCGAATCGTTGCTCCTCCGATATTCTTCGGCACTTGCAATAACATCGTGCCGTATTTTAAATCCATATTGCGCGTGCCTTGTTCAAAAGAAAACCGCGTGTTTGCGCCGAATCTTGCTAGAGTTTTATCTTCAAAGATGATCTCTGCTAAGGATCGAATACCTGTGTTCAGAGACGCTTTGCCTTGGACAACATCTCTGACCTTGGCGGGGCGTTCGCCGGAGGAAGGTTCGGCAAGGCGCACATCATTGACAACGGACGTCACCTCCGCCTTATGAAGAGGCGACGCCTTAAGAAAGTCGCCCCCAACTGCCAGTATCGTTAAAATCAGAAAGAGTCGTTTCATGTCCGCCTCTCCTCCATTCGAGGTTACTTCATGGCGCGACAAAGTCGAGACTCTTCAGATGACGCGCAAGGGCGTGGATTTTTTAAGGCACGAAAGTCGGCGCCGTGCCTGCGGGGTAGTTGTTAATCGTAGGCGAGCCGCCTGTGAAATTAGCCCCTGAAACAGGGGTGCTGGTGTAAGCGTTGATCGTGACGCCGCTGGAAGAAACCGTCACAGGCGACACGAATGAAATGGTGGGAGAAGAAAGAATAATGTTCGGGCTGAATAAGCTCACGCCGCTTTGAAAATCAAGCAAGTTGCCCGCGTAAAGAGAAATGGACGTAGGCGCGCTCATGGTAACGTCTCGCAAGACCATATTTTGGCCAGCTCGCGCGCGCACAATATCAGCATTTAAAAAAACGAGGTTGCCTCCACTGCCAAGGGCGATGTTTCCCATTGTCGCCGTTGTGTCCATGACAATTTTGCCTATGGAACTGGCGTCAATCTTGCACATGGCGTCCACCTGTATGTCCGAGCCGCTTGTCAACAGTTCAATGCGCGAGATGGAAGGAGCCGATGAAGAAACAATAGCCAAAAGCTGCGAGCTGTTCTGCACTTTAATGCCTGCTCCGGAAGAAGCTAAACTTTTCAAACGAATCAACCCGCCGTCTGAAGATGTTGCCGGATACGGCGGCGGCGTGGTGATGGCGGATTCGCCCACGCTTATTTTACTTGCTCCTGTTGAACCAACACTAACGCCAACATTGCTGACAAGTTCAATGGAACCGCCTTTTCCTTCAAACCCGCTGAACTGAGGCGCGCCGGCACAAGCACGAATATCTGTATTTTTGACGTCAATCAATCCATCGGCGGCAACATAAAGACTGCCGCCATCGCCCGCTTGAGGACGAATCACGCTGCCATCGCCGCCGCTTAAATTAACAGGGCCGACGATGGTGTCCGCTCCGGCCGTGGAACTAAAGGAAACGCCGTTAGCGACATTCAAATGCAGCGTATTGCCATTTTTCGCGCCAACCAGCGTCGTCGCATCATCGCCGCGAAAGCCCTGAACGCCGCCGTCAGAACGAATGGAATCCACCGTGTAATCATGCACAGTCGCCGGAATCGAAAGCGTATGGGGTTGGATGCCTCCCGCCCCCACCGTCAAACCAGACGAGCAGGAAAGCGTTTTAACAAATGAAGAACCCACGGCGATCGGCCCGCCCGCGAGGACATTTTCGGAAACTAAACCGTCGAAAGCCGCGATGGATCCGCTCCCTGCGTCAATCGTTCGCGCGCCGAGGCTGCCTGCATCCACTTGGATATTGCCCGTTGTGGTGATTTGATCTCCTCCTAATATGTCGCCGGAAGTGGAGTGGATGCTGGCAACGTTAATGTCAAAAATGTTCGTCAAATCCCCGTTCGCCGTTAAAGCGCCTGTTGCAATAAATTTATTGGCGCCAGTAATCGAACCCGTTGTTTGGAAACCTAGCGAACCAGCATTAAACTCC
>JAZDII010000026.1:0-20922 GCA_043805085.1 bacterium | reverse complement strand
AAGACTTACCCGGACGCTCATTGCGAGCTTCATTTTTCCAATCCGCTGGAGTTGCTTGTCGCCACTATTCTTTCCGCGCAGTGCACGGATGTGAGGGTGAATAAGGTGACGCCCGCGCTTTTTCAGCGTTATCGTTCTGTTCAGGATTATGCGGAGGCGGAGACGAGCGAATTGGAAACGTTCATTCGCAGCACGGGTTTTTATCGCAATAAGACTAAGAATATCATTGCGTGCTGTCGCCAAATCCTCGAAAAGTATAATGGCCGAATTCCTGCGTCTATGGAACATTTACACACTCTTTCCGGTATAGGCCGAAAAACGGCGAATGTGATTCTTGGCAATGCGTTTGGTTTGAACGAGGGCGTCGTGGTGGATACGCATGTGATACGGCTTTCGCAGAGGCTTGGGTTGTCTGAACATGCGAATCCGGTGAAGATTGAGCGTGATTTGATGGAACTTTTGCCGAGGAAAGATTGGACGCAGGCGGCTCATTGGTTGGTGTGGCATGGGCGGCGGCGTTGTTACGCAAGGAAGCCGGATTGTCCGCATTGTGAGTTGAAGGACGTTTGTCCGTCTTATCCTATTACGTGATTTTATGATGATGTTCATGCCGCGACCAGTGCCCCGTTTTTTTAGAAGCGTTGTTGCCGCGTTGGCGTTGCTTGGCTTCGTTCCTTGTATTTATGCGGCAAGCCAGTTGGACCAGCTGCCTGTGGTGGTTGTGCCTAATCCAACGACTTGGCAGGAGATCACTCACGCCGCTTTTTATATTGAGGATGAAACAGGGCGCATGGCGGCGGCGGAGGCGTTGCGGCAATTGGGGACTCAACCTATCAATTCAGGGAGCGCGTTGCGGCAGACGATTCACGCGCCACGCGTTTATTGGCTGGCTTTTCAAGTTCTCAATCACGATGGAAAAGATCGTTCGTTGGTTGTCCGATTGGGGAATAAAAACGGCGCTCAACTTTATCGCGTTGAAAACGGCGCGACTCAATTTGTTTCTACCAACGTTAATCCCAATCCATCGGCCAATGCGCCGATGGCGCTGCGCTTTGAACTCAAGGCGAATGAGACGGTTCTTTATCTTGCGCGACTGGATTATCAATTCGCAGAGGATCAAGCGTTTGCCATTGCCGTTAATTCCTCTGAAAATGCGCTTTCATTTTTTAGTTCCGGAAATAATAAGGCTGGGCTTAAGGAGCGGCTGCCGGTCGCGGTGATTTCTGATTTTGAAGGGGTGGAAAATCTGACGCGCCTGATTCACTACATCGAAGATTTAAGCAATCAAATGACTCTGGCGGACGCTCTTGCCCGCTTGGATCAAAAGGAGATCAATCTTAACGATTCTTTCGTGAAGCATTTGAGGGTGGGACATTCCTATTGGCTCACCTTCGCCGTTTGGAATCATTCGGAAAAAGAGCGAGACGCCGTTGTCAAAATCGGCCACAAAAATGACGCGCAATTTTACCGCGTGACGAATGGCATTCCCCAGCTTATGGGGCATGAATGGCCGGCAAAGTCTTTTTCTTCCGCGGCTTCTGCTTGGCATGTGAATCTTCAGGCGGATGAGCGCGCGCATTTTTTGGCGAGACTAAATTATCAACAAGAAGAAGCTCGCCCGTTTGCCCTCACTCTTGAGCCTTTTGAAAAAATTTTGAATCAAGAGGCGACGATTATTCACGCCAAGAGCGTGGTTTTGGGGATGTTGTTGATTTTGGCGATTTATCATCTTGTTTTAGGGTTTTCTTTTAAAGATCGCGTTTATTTTTATTATTTTTTGTTTCTTTGCAGTTGTTGTTTTTTGCTTTTGGCCACGTTTGGCTACGGGTTGCAGTATTTGTGGCCGCATGTGCCGCATTGGAAGGAGGATTACCTTTTATACGCCTTGGTTCTCCCTGTGATCGCGTGGGTATTTTTTGCCAAGTATTATCTCGACACCCCTCACCTTGCTCCCGTTTTAAATTTTGTTTTTAACATCGCCGCGTTGGTTTCTTTGTTGCCTATTTTATTGGCTTGGAGCGGCGTTTCTTCGATGAATATTGAGTTCGCGGCGGTTTGCGGATTGATGCTTTTTGTCGCGGTGTCGTGCGCCGCTTGTATGTTGGTGCAGCGCGCCCCGCATGTTCTTTATTTTGTCGTCGCCAATGTTCCTTTGATTGCTGTCGGTCTTGTGTTGATTTTGCAGCATTATGAGGTTTGCCCGTCTAATCAGTACACGGCTTATGTTGTGCAGGGCAGCGTGGCGTTGCAGGCGGCTTTGATGTCTCTCGGCTTAGGCAAGAGGCTTATTCTTTTGCGCAGGGAGAAAGAGGCGGCGTTAAGCAGCGATTTGGATCACCAAAAGGGCGCGATTGCTTATCATGAGCAGCTCACAAAGGCGTATGCCCGTTTTGTGCCGATGGAATTTTTTAGTCTTTTGGATAAGAAGAGCATTTTGGACGTTCACCTCGGCGATGCGATGCAGCATTACATGAGCGTTTTGTTTGCCGATATTCGTTCTTTCACGAGTTTGTGCGAAAGCCTGTCGCCTTCCGATAGTTTCCGCGTGTTGAATGAGTATTTAAAATACATGGGGCCGATTATTCGAAAATCCAATGGGTTTATTGATAAATATATCGGCGACGCCATTATGGCCCTCTTTCCCGTGTCCGCAGATCATTCTGTCACTGCTGCGATGGCGATGACGCGCGGGTTGAAAGAGTTGAATGAGTTGAGGCGGTTGCGGCGCGAGCCGAAGCTTTCCATCGGCATCGGCATTCACACGGGTAAGCTTGTGCTCGGCACGTTGGGGGAAGAAGAGCGCATGGAGGGGACTGTGATTTCCGATGTGGTGAATGTGGCGGCGCGGTTGGAGGAGCTGACGAAGCGTTATGGAGTGTCTATTATTATCAGCGATGTGACGTTGCAGGATTTGCGCGGCGCGCTTTCGGCTTATCGTTTTCTGGGTGAAGTAAAGTTGAAGGGCAGAAATCAGGTGACGAAGTTTTTTGAAATTTTTCAAGCTGATGAGGAAACTGACCGCACGCTCAAAAATCAAACGAAAGCTCAATTTGAAGAGGCGGTCGCGCTTTATTTGCAGGGCGATCATTATGAGGCCGGCGAGGTTTTTAAGCAGATTATTTCTCTTAATCCCACGGATAAACCCGCGAATTATTATTACGCGGCGTGCGCGACGGGCAGTCCGGCGTAGGCTCAAGCTTGACGCGCGGCGGGTTGTTGATTTCAATAGACCTTCGCCAAGGACGGTGGAGAGGAGGCTGGCGAACCCCGCTAGGGCCGAAAGGCAGCAACGGCACCCTGACCTTCTTTGCCGCCGTTCTTGGTTTTATTTTACTATCCGGGCGGCCATTGCATTTGTCTGCCGCCGAGGACATGGACGTGCAAATGAGGCACGCTTTCACCGGCGTTGGGGCCGTTGTTGATGACGAGGCGGAAGCCGCTTTGTTCAAGGCCGCAGAGTTTGGCGGCATGAACCGCCGCCAGCAAAAGTTTTCCCAGCAAGCGTTCTTCTTCGGCGGGAACGTCGGCCAAGCGCGCGTGAGTTTTTTTGGGGATGACAAGGATGTGCGTCGGCGCTTGGGGAGTGATGTCGTGAAACGCCAGCACGTCGTCTGTTTCGTAAATAATTTTGGCGGGGATTTCCCGATCAATGATTTTTTGAAAGATGGTTTTGGTCATGTTTTTCTGCCGCGCAAGGGGACGAATTTAACGTTAATCATAGCGATCTCTTATTGAAAAAAAGGCCGACTTGCGTTTTTATTTTACTTTATGCCCTTAGCTCTTGCCAATGATAAATCCATCGCCGAAGCGGTTGCGCTTTTGCGCGGCGGCGGTTGCGTGGGGTTGCCGACGGAGACGGTCTATGGCTTGGCTGCCGACGGCCTCAATGTTGATGCGGTAAGCCGGATTTTTGAGATGAAGCAAAGGCCGACGTTTGATCCGCTCATTCTTCATGTTCCCGAAGGATATGATCTCTCGCGCATTTGCCAGCCGAACGAGACGGCGCGGCGTTTGATCCAAAAATTTTGGCCGGGGCCGCTGACGGTTCTTTTGCCTAAGACAGAGCTTGTGCCGGACCTCGTGACTTCCGGTTTGAGGACTGTCGCCGTGCGCTGCCCGTCTCACCCCGTAGCGCAAAAGGTTTTGTCGGGCTTCGGCGGGCCGCTTGCCGTTCCAAGCGCGAACCGCTTCGGGCGCATCAGCCCGACGACCGCGCGCGCCGCGCAGGAGGAGCTTGGCGAGGCGGCGTTTATTTTGGATGCGGGGAGCTGCGCCGTCGGCGTGGAATCCACGATTGTCAACTGCGTCGGCGCGCCGAGTGTTTTGAGGCAGGGCGGTGTGGCGTTGGAGGAAGTTAGAGCGGTGTTGGGGAGCGATGTCGGCCTTGGCGAGGAATCTTCTCCCCTGCCCCTCGTGCCCGGCGCGTTGAAAAGTCATTACGCGCCTGCCACGTCTCTTTACCGCTCGCGCCGCGTTTTGGCCGAATGTGGAACGTTACCCGACGAATATGCGTATCTTTTTTGGCAACAGTTGCCGAAACGGTTGCCGAAGTTTTATCGGAGGTTGACGGAGAGCGGATCGGCGCGGGAAGCGGCGGCGCGGCTTTTTCAGTTCATGCGCGAGTTGGACGCAATGGGCGTCAACGGCATTATTTGCGATCCTGTGCCGATGGAGAATTTAGGCGCGGCGATGAACGATCGCCTGCATCGCGCGTCGCGCGGCTGGGCGGATTGGGATGATAGCCGGTTTCGCTTGGTTGCGCGTTAACGAATGAGTTTCTGTAGCGACGGCCAGTTGACACCGGCGACGGAGTCAAACGTTTTGAGATAGAACCGAATTTTTTCCGCGTCGAATTTTTCGTAAAGCTTGGCGACGGCGTCCGTCAGCAATGTGTCGTCTATTTTTTCAGGAAAATCCGAGGCGCAGCCTTGGCCGTCGTGCGCGATGCGGAGGGCGTCGAGGAAAGCCGCCATCATGGCCGATTCGCTTTGTAGCAGCCAGTTGAGCAAAAGATTTTGGCTTAGCATGTAAAACGCGGGCGACGCGAGGAGCGGTTGAAATTGGGCGTGGCGTTCGTTGCGCGGCGTTTCCAGTAAGCGTTGCGGACGTTGATGCAGATGTTGCGCGGCGTCTTGAACGAGGTTGCGGTAAAGTTTTTTCTGATGAACGTAAGCCGCTTCCAAGACGGCGTGGTTTAAGGAGGGCGAAAGTTCGCCCCAGATTTCATAAGCGCGCATAAATTAGGATCGAGGTTGAATGTGCAAGTCGCGGAGCTGCTTGGGTTCTACTTCGGCGGGCGATTGGCACATCATGTCCATGCCGCGATTGTTTTTGGGAAACGCAATGACGTCGCGGATGCTCTCGCAACCGGCTAGGATGGCGACAAGGCGGTCGAGTCCCAAGGCGATGCCGCCGTGCGGCGGCGCGCCGTAGCGGAAGGCTTTGACGAGATAGCCGAAGCGTGATTCGGCGATGTCTTTGGGGATTTTTAAAAATTCCGTGAAAAGCTTTTCTTGTATTTCCGATTGATGAATGCGGATGCTGCCGCCGCCGAGTTCCACGCCGTTGAGCACGATGTCGTAGTGCTGGCCGCGCACATGCGTTGGGTCTTTTTGCAAGAGCGGGATGTCTTCCGGCACCGGCGCGGTGAACGGATGATGACTGGAGACGTAACGCTGGTTTTCTTTATCAAAGGTGAGCAAGGGAAAATCTTCGACCCAAAGAAAATCAAAGACGTCGCGCTTTTTTAGTTTGCCTGTGGCTTCGAGCAAGGAAGCGGCTTTGAGGCGGATTTGGCCGAGCGTTTCGCAGGCGTTGATCCATTGGTCGGCGGCGAAGAGAACGAGATCGCCGTTCTCAACTTTGAGTTTTTCTTGCAAGGCTTGCTTCTCGGCGTCGCTGAAAAATTTGACGATAGGCGATTTCCACGCGCCGTCTTCGATTTTAATCCACGCCAGCCCTTTCGCGCCGCATTCTTTGGCCAGCGCGGTGAGCTCCTCGATTTGTCCCGTGGTAATGCAGGCGAGGCTTTTTGCGTTGATGGCTTTGACGACGCCTCCTCCGGCGACGGCGCTTTGAAAGACTTTGAACGAGCTTTGGCGAAATGTTTCGGTGAAATCTTCCAGCGTCAGATCAAAGCGGCGGTCGGGTTTGTCAATGCCGTATTGGTTCAACGCTTGTTTGAAGGACAGGCGCGGAAACGGGAGTTTTAAATCCACGTTGAGAACTTTTTTCCAAACGGCGGCCAAAAGGCCTTCGATGAGTTGGTAAATGTCCGCGCGTTCGATGAAGGACATTTCGATGTCAATTTGCGTGAACTCCGGTTGGCGGTCAGCGCGGAGGTCTTCATCGCGGAAACATTTGGCGATTTGAAAATAACGTTCCATACCGCCGACCATGAGAAGTTGTTTGAGTTGTTGGGGCGATTGAGAGAGGGCGTAGAATTTTTTCGGTTGCAAGCGGGACGGGACGAGGAATTCCCGCGCGCCTTCCGGCGTGCTTTTGAATAAAATCGGCGTTTCGATTTCCAGAAAGCGTTGACTGTCGAGATAGTCGCGGGTCGCCTTGGTAGCGTCATGGCGAATGCGCATGTTGCGCGCCATCGCAGGGCGGCGGAGATCAAGATAGCGATAGGCGAGGCGGATGTCTTCGTTGATGTTTTCATCATCCAAAGGGAACGGCGGCGTTTCGGCGGGATTGAGAACGATCAGTTCGTCCGCCAGTAGTTCGATTGCGCCCGTTGCAAGCTTGGAATTTTCTGTGCCTTCAAGCCGTCGCGTGACCACGCCGGCGACTTCAATAACAAATTCGGAGCGCAATTCCCGCGCGGTTTCGATGACGGAGGGATTTTTTTCGGGGTTAAAAACGATTTGCGTCAGTCCTTCCCTGTCGCGCAAATCCACAAAAATCACGCCGCCGTGGTCTCTGCGGCTGTTGACCCAGCCGACCAAGCGCGTGCGCTGGTTTTCGTGGCTAATTCTTAATTCGTTGCAATGATGAGTTCTTTTCATGGAAATCAATGCTGACGTTTGTTTCAGGCTGCTTTGCCTGAAGGCGGCGGCAAGGGAGGATGAAAATTGTAGATGTCTTTTTCGCAAGAGAAAGAAATTTCCGCTTGCTCTCTGGTGGCCATATTTTTCAGGCGCATCTTGCATTGTTCCAAAGCGGCGTCAACGATGAGGATGTATTGCGCGCCGCGTTCGCTAGCCAAATCGAGTTGTTTGTTGAACTTCATTTCGGCGAGAGGATAATCCGCCGCGTAGCCCCCTTCCCTCAAGAAACGGACGAGCCGGAGAGCTTCGGAACGGTATTTTTCTTCGCCGATGACGACGAAGAAATCCAGCGAAGCGTGAAGAGACGGCAAAAGTTTTTTTGCTTTGAGCAATTCAAGGATGACGACATCGCCCATGCCGAAGCCGACGGCGGGCAAATCTTCTCCGGAGATTTGCTTGAGCAAATTGTCATACCTTCCGCCCCCTGCAATGGCGCGGAATTGGCGGTTGCGGTCGTGAATTTCAAAAACGACGCCGGTGTAATACGCAAGGCCGCGGATGATTTTTAAATCTGTTTCGACAAAGGATTCGAGGCCCAAGGCGGCTAGACGCGACATGAGATCGTCGAAGCGCGGGCTGCTGGGTTTGGAGTTAAGGACGGCGAAAACGTCGTCGGCGAGATTGCCGAGTTTCTGGCGCGTCGCGCTTTCTTCCTCTCGCTCGATTTTATCAATGGTTTGAAAAAAATCGTAATGCTTGGATTCTTCCACGTTGTGTTTTTGCAGAAAATCTTTCCAAAAAACGCGGTCACTCACGCGGATGACAACGTCTTGCGCGCTCAAACCCATCTTTTGTAATCCGTGCACGAGAAGGGCGATCAGCTCCGCTTCCGCTCCTAGACTGGATTCTCCGATGATGTCGCAGTTCCATTGGAAGTGCTCGCGCAAGCGGCCTTTCTGGGCGCGTTCGTAGCGAAAGAGTTGAGGAACGGCACACCACTTCATCGGTTTTTTGAAATCGCGGTGTTTGAGACCGGCCATGCGCGCCAAGGTCGGAGTCATTTCAGGACGCAAAGCAATTTGGCGTTCGCCTTTGTCGGTGAAGTTGTAAAGTTGGCGGACGATTTCCTCGCCGGATTTGGCGATGTAAAGGTCAAGCGGTTCGAGCGGAGGGCCGTCGTAAAAGGAAAAGCCGAATTGAGCCGCCGCGCCGCGCCAAATGCCAAACAGATATTTTCTCGCGGCGTAATCCGCGGGATAAAAATCCCGAAAACCCGGCAAGGCTTGAAAGGTCATTTTAGGCCGTCCGGGAAGGAAGCAAGCCGCTAAGCGGCTTGCTTTTTGCGGGTAACATCTTCGACGGAGAGCTTGGAAACCATGCCCTTCATCTCCTTACCCGGCTTGAATTTCACGACAGCGCGAGGGGGTATCGGCACGTCGTTTTCGGGTTTGTTAGGATTACGACCTACCCTCGCTTTTCGCACTTTGACTTCAAAGACGCCGAAGTTTCTCAACTGGACGGCTTTGCCTTGCGCCAAGCTCTGGGCGATGTAATCCAGCGTTTTCTGGATGACATTCAGCACATCGTGCTGAATCATTCCGGTCTCATTGCTGATCCGGACCACTAAATCTCGTTTTGTTAAATTTGCCATAGGCTTTGTTTGGTTGGTTGCTTTGGTTCAATAAGCTCTTACGTTACTTGAAGTTGAGATTCAAGCACTTTTCGCAATTTTTTTTTCGTAACTCGGAGAATCTCAAGAATTTTCTATTTGAGCGGCAATTTCCGCGAAAGTTTTAAAATGTGTTTTGGTGATGTTTCGCAAAAAAGAAAGACCGCGTTGACGAGCGAGGGCAAGGGCTTGATCCTTAACAGCAAAGGAAGCGCCTTTTCCGAGCTTTTCTCCGGTTTCTTTGCCGATGGTTTCCAAGCGCGAAATAAATTCCGCTCGCGCGAGGATGGAAGCGGCGGCGACGGCGATGTCCGATTCCGCTTTAGTCCGTTGCTGGAGTTGAAGTTGGATATTTTTCTTTTTAAGTTCCCTTTGGATTAAGGAGGGATGGGCGAATTGGTCGCTCAAGGCGCGGGGGCAATCGGGCGCTTTTTCGTGCAGGTTTTCAATGACTTTGGCGTGTCCCCAAGCCAAGAGAGTGTTGAGATTGCCGATTTTTTGATGGAGCTGATTATAACGTTCAGGGCCGATGCTTAATACTTCCCAGCACGGGCCGCATTTTTTGATTTCTTTGGCAAGGTCTTTGGCTTTTTGGTCGCTCTGGATGCGTTTACTGTCTTTGACGCCCATTTCCAAAAACTTTTTGGCCAATGCTTTGTCCACATAAACGCCCGCGACGACGAGTGGGCCAAAGAAGTCACCCTTGCCGCTTTCATCAATGCCGAAGTGCGGCTGGAACATTTCAGGGTTCAGCTCTTCCTCGTAACCCAAGCGCGCTTCTTTGAGAATGTTCGGCTCAAAATCGAATTCGATAAATTCTTTGGCGTCTTTGCCTTGGATGAGAAGCTTGCCGCTTAAATAATAGTGCAGGCCGCATTTGCCGCGCTTGGCGGAGAAATGGCCGTAGGCGAGCGGTTTCATTTCAAATCCGCGTTCTTCTAGAAAAGGACGGAGTTGCTCTCCTTGCTGTGCATTGATTTGATAGGTATAGCTGGTTTCCGCCATGCGCCGAAATGTTATGCTCCCCTGCCCTGAATGCGATGACAAAGTGCGCCGCGCTTTTCATGTTTCTCTTTTGAAATGGTATCATCGGGAGAAACGTCCCCTGCCGTGGCGGCTGAATCCGACGCCTTACGCGGTCGCTGTGGCGGAGTTCATGTGCCAACAAACGCAGATCAGCGCGGTGTTGCCTTATTACGAACGCTGGATGAAACGTTTTCCAAATTGGCAAGCTTTAGCGCGGGCAAAAGAAAGCGAGGTTCTGAAATTGTGGGAAGGGTTGGGTTACTATCGCCGCGCGCGTTCGCTGCATGCCCTGGCGCAAGCGGTGACGCGCAACGGCGGGGAGTTGCCGTCGGAAGCGGAGGCGTTGGAAAAAATGCCGGGCATTGGGCCTTACACGGCTGGGGCGATTGCGAGCGTGGCGTTTGGCAAGCGGGCGGCGTTAGTGGACGGAAACGTGGAGCGGGTGTTTTGCCGCGTGTTTAATTTGCGGCAGGAAGTCGGCGTTTTGAGAAGAGGAACGCTGAAGGTTTTGGCGGAAAAACTTTTGCCGAAAAAAAATTGCGGCGATTATAATCAAGCACTCATGGAGTGCGGCGCGAGGATTTGCGCGCCGCGCAAGCCGCAGTGCCTGATTTGTTCGCTGCGCAGTGTTTGCCTCGCCGTCGAGCCTGAATCCTTGCCAGTGAAAAAGAAAGAGATCGGCATTGTGGAAAAGGAAGAGTTGGCATGGATTTGCCGCGACGGAAAAATTTGGCTGGCGTTGCCAAGATCGCCGAAACGTTGGAGCGGGTTTTATCGCCTGCCCTTTTTCGACGCTCGAACCATGAAGCGCGGCGAGGTTTGCTGTCGCCATGCGTATAGCATCACGAAATATCGCGTTCAGGCGACGGTTGTTTCCGCCGAGCCGAAAAAATCGCTCAAAGAAGGCCGATGGTTTTCTTTTGCAGAATTGGAAGGGATTTTTCTCCCCGCGCCGATGAGAAAAATGGTGAGGTTGATTTTATCACGAACGCCTTAAAAGCGTATCATTCTCACAATTCGTATGTGGCTTTTACTCTCTTCGATCTACTAAGATACGAATACCAAATGGCGACATAAACGATGCCTTTACTCAGGCCTTGAGTCACCACTGCAAGCATATCGTCGATTGCTGCCGATGGAATTCCTACTACAAACGGTAGTAGGGTGAGGATAATACTACATCCCAAATAACATAAGAAATATTGTTTGGCTGTTTTCACTGCGTTTGGGCGAATGCGCCAAAGTCCAATGCCTGCGTAAATGCCGAAAACCGTGACGCTCGCGATTAAAAGCGTGCCGACCATCATGAAAGCCAGAAGACCATGAACACGGTTCAAGTGTGAAAAACCATCAATCCATAGCTTCGCAAGGTAACCAATGGCGATGAGCGGATTGATTACAACGAGTATGAAACAAAGAAATTTTAACCAACCCCTAACACCGTTGTATCGCTGATCCACAGGTGTGACAAGTGGTGGAGGGGGAGAGCTTTGATTGACGGTGGTATTTGGAGTCTCGTTCATGAATTGTCTTTCCTGCGATTTTTAGAAAGTATAAGGAGCTAAAATTTGAAGCAAGGAGTTATTCTAACCGGAGTCCAGCCCTTCTGGATTCCCGATTCGCTTCGCTTTCGAGAATGACAGGAAGCAGTATTTTTTAGAGAGTATTCACAATTTTAAAAGATCCATCTATCACATCATACTGGCTTTTGCGGCTCTCAAAAGCCAGTATGTGATGTTTTTTTCGTTTGTAAAGAAAGTCTTTGAACTTTTATTGGATTAAAACCGCCCCACCGCCTGAATTTTCCCGCTCCCCTGCCCTAACGGCATCTGGAAACGCCATGTGTTGCAGAGTTCGCGCGGAAATTCTTCGAGGAAGCGCGAGGGGCTTTGGTAGGAATCGCTCTGGCTGCCCATGCGGCGGACGACGCGCGGGTGGGTGAGGTAAAGTTCATCCTTGGCGCGCGTGATGGCGACGTAGAAGAGCCGCCGCTCTTCTTCCAATTCGTCCTTGGATTCCAAGGAGCGGAAGGACGGGAACATTCCCTCGCAGAGCATGAGGACGAAGACGACTTTAAATTCCAGCCCCTTCGCTTGGTGGATGGAAGTCAAGCGAACCCCCTCGTTTTTGTTGCCAGCAACGTCGCTTTCGGCTTCCACATTGGTCATGAGGGCGAGTTGCGAAAGAAATTCGCTCGTCTCCGTGAAATCGGCGGCAAAGTTTTGGAGTTGGTAAATGTCATCCAAACGATTGATAAAATTCGTGTAAGTCATTTTGAGGTGGTCTTCGTAAACCGCGTCCATGACAAGACGAATGAGCTTGGCCGGTCTGCCTCCGCTTTCTTGGAGTTGCTTGTTCATTTCGGCCCATTGCGCCCAAGCTTGGACAGCCTTCTCAGGCGGTCGCACATCGTTCCATGCCGCGCCGTTGCTTAATTGTTCCCACATTTTGGAAGCGGTTCTTTGGCCGACGCCGGGCATGAGAAGGGCGATGCGTTTGAAGGATATCTCGTCGCGCGGGTTGATGAAGAAGCGCAGGTAGGAGGCGATGTCTTTGATGTGCGCTTGCTCGAAGAAGCGCAGGCCGGAGGTGACTTGGAATGGGATTTTGCGGCGGGTGAGTTCCATTTGCAGTTCCATGCTGTGAAAGTGGGCGCGGTAAAGAACGGCGATGTCGGACAGTTGCAAATCACCGTCGTATTCTTCCATGACTTCCATGATGCGCTGGGCGACGAACGCGGCTTGGTGGTAGCCGTCTTCGACTTCGATTCGCGCGGGTTTGACGCCGTTGGGGCGCGTGGCGCGGAGGTTTTTCGGGAACTGTTCCGTGTTTTGCGCGATGCTGATGTTGGCCAGCGTCAGGATTTCAGGGATGCTGCGGTAGTTGGTTTCAAGGCGAATAATTTTCGCGCCGGGATGCCGCTTGGGAAAGGACATGATGTTGGCGAAGTTCGCGCCGCGCCATGAGTAGATGCTCTGCGCGTCGTCGCCGACGACCATGATTTGGTGGTGCCGCGCGCCGAGCAAGTCCACAAGCTCCGCTTGGATGGCGTTGGTGTCTTGATATTCGTCCACCAAGATGTGCTGAAACTGTTCTTGGTAACGCGACAAAAGGGCTTCATCTTTTTTCAAAATTTCCAAGGGCATGAGAAGCAAGTCGTCGTAATCCACGGCGTTGGTGTCCTGCTTCTTGCGCTGGTAAGCTTGTTCAAGCGACAAAATCCGCTCGCTAAATTCCGCGAGGTGTTGGAATTGTGCGCTAAGGATGGCTGACGTTCCCTTGCGCGTGTTGATGGCGAGGCTGATGGCTTGGATGATGACGTCGGGCTTGGGAAATTTTTTGTCTTTCGTATTGACGCCCGCTTCTTCCATGCAGCTTTTTAGCAAAGACACGGAATCGTCTCGGTCAAGGATGGTGAAATCCGCGTTGAATCCGGACGGGTTGATGTGACGCCGCAAGATGCGGTGGCCGATGTGATGGAACGTGCCGCCCCAGAGTTTGGAAATATCGCACGGCAATAAATGATTCGCCCGCTCCAGCATTTCCTTGGCGGCTTTGTTGGTGAACGTGAGAAGGAGGATGTTGTGCGGCTGGACTCCTTGCTCCACGAGCCACGCGACGCGGTAAGTCAGCGCGCGCGTTTTGCCGCTGCCCGCTCCGGCGATGACCAGCAAAGGCCCGGGCGGCGATGTGATGGCTTGAAATTGTTCCGTGTTCAGTTCCGCTTCGTAGTTGATGCAGTGGGTCAGATTTAGCGCAGACATGAAAGGCATTCCGTGAGTGTCATTTTTTTATCGTAAAGAGCTTTGCCGACGATGACGCCGTAAAGGTCGGGGATTTTCGCCAAGTTACGGATGTCTTCAAGCGAAGAAACACCGCCGGAGGCGATGAGTTGGGCGGGAACGGTTTCTTTCAGCGTTTTGATGGCGGAGATGTTGGGGCCACGGAGCATGCCGTCGGTGGCGATGTCGGTATAGATAATAGTTCCCGCGCCAGCCTTAACGACGGCTTTGGCGAGGTCGAACACTTTCCAAGCGGATTCTTTCGTCCAACCTTTGACGGCGACTTTGCCGTGCTTGGCGTCAATGCCAACAGCAATGCGTTCGCCGCCGAAACGTTGCGCGGCTTGTTTGACAAAATCAATGGAATCACATGCTCTGCTGCCGATGACGACGCGGCTGACTCCGGCGTCAAAAGCGCGCTGCATTGTCTCGGCGTCTCTCATGCCGCCGCCGAGTTGACAAGGAATGCCAACGGCTTGGACGATGAGGGCAACGACTTCGAAGTTTTTTGGCGTTCCTTCAAATGCGCCGTCGAGGTCAACAATGTGCAGCCACTCCGCGCCTTGGTTTTTCCATTCCAAGGCGACGGCGATGGGGTCGTCGGCGTAAATTGTCTTGGCTTCCGCCTTGCCTTGTTGCAAGCGCACGACTTGCCCGCCCATCAAATCAATTGCGGGAAAAATAATCATGCGGCATATTGCCTGTTTTTATGGCGGAGAACAAAGAAATTTCAAAGACAGCCCTCTCCATCGCCGGTTCAGACAGCAGCGGCGGGGCGGGGATTCAGGCGGATTTAAAGACCTTCACGGCGTTGGGCGTGTACGGCGCGACGGCGGTGACGTGCGTCGTGGCGGAGCATCCGGGGCGGGTGAAAAGTGTGCACCCTGTTCCTGTCAAAAATATCGTTGAGCAAATTGAATTGGTTTTCGAGGCGTTTCCCGTTCATGCCGTAAAAACGGGGATGCTTTATTCTGAAGAAATCATCAAGGCGGCGAGCCGTTGCCTCGCGCGGCGGAAGCGCATGCAGCTTGTCGTTGATCCTGTGATGGTGGCGACGAGCGGCGCGCGGCTTTTGAAAAAATCCGCCACCCGCGCGTTGTGCGATCTCTTGTTGCCTTTGGCGACGTTGGTAACGCCTAATTTGGACGAAGCGGCGATTTTGGCGGAGCGGCCCCTTCGGAATGTGGAGGAAATGAAGGCGGCTGCGCTTCTTTGCGCGCGACGTTGGGGCGTTTCTTTTTTAATCAAGGGCGGTCATTTAAAATTGAAACAAGCCGTAGATATTTTTTCAGACGGACAGCGCGTCGTCGAATTCAGCGCGCTCGCCATTCCGAATGTGAAAACGCACGGCACGGGCTGCACGTATTCCGCCGCGATTTGCGCTTACTTGGCGCAGGGTTATTCTCTTCTTGAAGCAATTGGCGAGGCGAAAAAATTCGTCACACACGCCATTCGAGGTCACGTTAAGCTGGGAAAGTTTCAATTGCTGAATCACTCGTTGAGTTGAAAATGGCAACGAGTAAATTCATTAAAAATTCCAACCATTACTACGGCTTTTGTGGCTTTCAAAAGCCGTAGTAAATTTTTTACAATTTGTAAAGCTTTTACTTTGTTGTTTGCGAAGCTTCTGCCATTTTAAGCGAGTTTAAAAATATTCAAGCAGGCTTCTCTGCCTCGGATGCGGATGAGGCCGACTTCTTGGGCGTTGACGGCGATGTCGCCCATGTTTTCTTTCACTTCTTCGGAAACGAGGATGTGGGAGGAGAATTGTTTATTGAGGTCTTCGATGCGGAAGGCAAGGTTCACGGCGTCGCCGATGACGGCGTATTCTTGGCGATCTTTGGAGCCGACGTTGCCGACGACGACTTCGCCTATGTGCAAGCCCATGCCGGGGACGGTGTGGGGGATGATCCCCTGCCCCACCATTTTTTTGATTTCGCTGAAAATTTCCAGCGAGGCGCGGACGGCGTTGGCGGCGGGATTGCTTAGGGCAATAGGCGCGCCGAAGACGGCCATGAAGCCGTCGCCGAGAAATTTGTTCACGATGCCGCCATGCCGGTGAATAACAGCGACGGCGGAGTTCCACATGATGTTCAAGTATTCCAACACTTTTTCCGGCGGCGTGTCTTGGGAAAAGAGCAGGAAGTTGCGGATGTCAAAAACAAGGATGCAAACGAGGCGGTTTTGCGGCCGCAAATCGCCTGCTTGGGAGAGCAGTTGTTGGGCGACTTTCGGCGAAACGTATTGGCCAAAGACGTCCACGATTTTTTGTTGTTCACGCATGGCGCGCATGATGTGGATGATATCCTCGCGGATTTTCATGGCCACAAAACCAGCGGCGGCGCCGCCGACGAACAGCAAGAGGCATCTCACCACACCGCCGGAAATGAGGTCGTTGAGTTGAGCGGCTGGCACGCGTTCCCAATGCAGGCGGAAATTAATACCCCACCAAAGAGCATAGTTGACCGTGGCGACAAGGCCTGTGAACAGGCAGAGGCTGAATTTCATGCGTAAAGAAGAAAGCACGATGAAGAGGAAGTAAATGGATGCCGTCGGGCCGCCCACGTTGCCGCCGTAGGTGGGGCTCATCATGGAATGGGCGATAAGGATGAGCGTGGGAATGCTGGTTTCCAGAAGGACGTTGAAGTATTGCTGCCGGGAAGAAAGGAAGAGATGGCGTTGGAGGCGCTTGGCGATGTAATGGCGCGCAAGCATCTCGTTGACGACAAAGCCGACGCCCACCACCGTGGCAATGTAGTAGAAGTAGCGAACTTCCAGCCAACGTTTGGGGTCCGCCCCTAAAAAGAAGATGTTGTTGATGGCCGCTATGATCATGAGAACGGCAACGACAACGGCCATGATGCCGGCGCGATGGTACTCACTGCTCAAAATGCGTTCGTTGAGTTCCTGTTCAAAAGAGGGGTCTGTGTCGGAATTTTTCAAAAGTGCGGTAAAGTTAAGGTGAAATTGGGGGAGATGCAATTTTTTCGCTTTCACTGGCAACAGAAAGATACGGCATTTTTAATGTTTCTCCCAATGTTGACGGAAGTTTTTTTTGGGGGTAAGGTTGAGATGAATTTTTTTGAAAGGTAGATAAAATTGTGAATTCGTTATTTCGAGTTACGGTGGTTGGGGCCATTGTGTGGTCAGGATTGTCCGCTTTTAAGTCCGTTGTTGCTTCTTTGAAGGAAGAAGAGTTGGCGCGGGCGGGCGCGGGCGAGTCCGACTATCAAAGGCATCATCCCACAAAAGATAAGCAAGGCGCAGATGATTTGCAAAGCCACCATAGTCGCTAAAAGGGCGATGCTTGCGCTTTTAGCGGGCATGTGCTTAACGGTTTGTCTTGCCGGTTGTTGCACAACGGCGGAATCGCCTCCTTTAGAGAGAAACATGATTCGACTTTCGGACGTGGAGTAATCTCTTGGTCATATCGGCCAAAAAAATCGCATGAATAAGTTATTATTATTATTCGTGAGCGCGGCCTTTATGGGAGCGGCGGCTTTTGCCCTCACGCCGCAAGAAGAGCCCGTCGTTCTCGTCGTGCAAAAAGTTAAGCCTGCTGTGGTCAATATCTATACCGAGCGCATGGTGGATCATGCGGCTTATGACCCGTTGGACGACTTTTATGAGCGTTTCTTTGGCGGCAGCCTTGCGCGGGGCAATCGCATTGTTCGCACGCCGGCGCGCAATTTGGGATCAGGTCTGTTGGTGAGTTCTGACGGTTATATCATTACGAATTATCACGTCGTCGAGCGCGCCAATGATTTAAAGATCAAGGTGACGTTAAGCGACGGCGCGGATTATGAAGCCGCACTGGTGCGGAGCGACCCCTATTTGGATTTGTCTCTGGTTAAAATTACACGGCCTGAACCCCTGCCCTTTTTTGATCTCAACAAGCTTTCGCCCAATCTTCCCGGCCAAACCGTCATCGTCATCGGCAATCCGATAGGTTACGAGAGCAGCGTCAGCCAAGGCATTTTAAGCGCAAAGGATCGGACGTTGATTATTGACGGCGCGCCGATGGAAGGACTTTTGCAAACGGACGCCGCGATTAACCCGGGCAATAGCGGTGGGCCGCTGGTGGATATTAACGGCAATTTGGTGGGGTTGAGCACGGCTAAGATGGCGACAGCGCGCAATATCATGGTGGAAAACATCGGTTTTGCCGTTCCTGCAGAGCGCGTCAAAGCGTTTTTTGAAAATTCGACTGCTGTTGCTGCTCATGGAGGCGAAAAAGCTCTTCCTGCTAAAGAAGATTTTAGCGGCGTTTTAGCGACGCGGCTGGGTATTCATGTGCAGGAATTAACGCCGGATTTAGCGCGCGCGTTTGGTTATAACACGAATGATGGCTTGCTCGTTTCCGACGTTGACCCCGACAGTCCGGCGGATAAAGCGGGAATTGAAAAAGGCATGCTCGTTGTCGGTATAGAAGCGTATCGCATTCATTCCAAAGAAGATTTACCCCAAAACTTAGCGCAGATGAAGGCTGGCGACATGGTGCGCATGACTCTTGTGGTCTTGATCACGAAAAATAACTTTTTTATTCAAAGAGCAGCGACGGTGAATTTGGTGAGCCGGTGAGAGTTTGGCGTGGTTTTTGAAATGATGTGTTAGCTACCTTGTGGAATTGCTGCATATCACATTCTTACATATCAAAAAACCGGAGTTGACGGGGCTCGAACCCGCAACCACCGCCGTGACAGGGCGGTGCTCTAACCAATTGAGCTACAACTCCACTAATTTTTTCAGAGGGTCTTTTATAAACCAGTTTCACTCTTGCGCAAGAAAAGTTATTTTTTTCACGAAAGTCCTTGCGCCTTGCTCGATAAGAAATTATTCTCGCTTGCTATGCAAGGCGCGTGGAGTGAATTGGTTCTGCGTTCGGTGTTTTTCGTGTCTTGGCCGCAAGGAAGGCGCGTATGTTGAAAGGCTAAAAACACCATGATTTCTTATTGGTTGTTGTTTCTGGCTTTTCTTCCTCTTCTTTTAGTTCCTGTTTTATTTTATTGGGCGCAGTGGCCGAAGGCGCAGACGATGCCTTTGGCGTGTTTGTCGGCTGCCGTTATCGCTTTTATTTTTTGGGGAGTGGAATTTGCCCAAGTTACTGCATCGGTTGTTTATGGATTGCTGCGTAGCGCGGAAATCATTGTTTATATTTTTTGCGCTTTGTTCTTTTTTCAAGTGGTTCGCTTGAGCGGGATTCACACGGTGATCAGGGAGACGTTCAGCCGCATTCATCCTGATCGGCGTGTTCAGGCCATTTTGATCGCATGGTTCTTCGGTTCGTTTCTTGAAAGCGTGATGGGTTTTTCGGCGACGGGCGCGGTTTGTTCCCTGTTGCTGATGGGCATCGGTTTCCCGCCGGCTTGCGCGGCGATGTTGGGGTTGATGGGGCCGATGACGGCGAGTTCTTTTTGCGCTTTAGGGATGCCGATTACTTACGGTGTGGCTAACGGCCTTCAGCAGCCATCCTTTTGGGGGCAGCTTACCGCGGCTGGCATGGATATGGACGGGTATCTGCGGCTTGTGACGGCGCAGGCGGCGATTTTGCACGGCATCGTTGGCACGTTTATGCCTTTGGGGATGGTGATGTTTGTGACGCGTTATTTTGGCCGGAATCAATCTTGGCGCGAAGGGTTGGAAGTGGCGCCTTTTGCCCTTTTTGCCGGATTGGCTTTCACCGTTCCTTATGTGCTGACGGCGGTTTTTTTTGGCCCGGAGTTTCCCTCGTTGGCCGGCTCGTTGATTGGCGCGGCGCTGACTTTTTTTGTGGCGGAGACGGGCGTATTGACGCCATCGAAAAAATGGGATTTTCCGCCGGAGAATGAATGGGGATTAGACTGGGTGGTGCGTAAGTATCATAAGATTCAGCCGCGCGGTTCTATGCTGCCTTTGATGGCGTGGCTTCCATTTTTGCTTCTCGCCGTTTTTATGGCGGTGAGTCGTTTTCCGGAGTTGCCGTTGGCGGGTTTTCTCAAATCGTACACGTTGGAATGGCCGTCTCTTTTGGGAACAGAAATCGGCATTCGCATGCAACCGCTTTTTGTGCCATCGAGTCTTTGCTTGCTTGCTGTCAGCGTCATCGGTTTTTTTTATCTCCGGCTTAATGTGGAGAGTCTGCAACACATGGCGCGCGCCACGATGATTCCTTTGTGGGAAGCTGTTTTGAACATACTTTTTGTGATGCCGTTGATGGCTCTTTACACTTATTCCGACGTCAACGCTTATAATAACCCCAGCATGCTCCAAGTGGTTGCTTCATGGATAGGGTCGCTTTGGGGTAGTCAATTATGGGGGCCGTTTTTCATGCCGTTTTTTAGCGCGTTAGGCAGTTTTTTGGTCGGCAACAACACGCTGTGTAACCTCGCGTTCGCATGGTTGCAGCACAATCTTTCGGGAGGGTTCGATGTGCCGTGCACCATGTTGATGGCGTTGCAGGTGGTTGGAGCTTCTATCGGCAATATGCTGGCGACGCATTATCTCGTCGGCTCATGCGTCGCGGTGGGGATGTTGGGATGGGGCGGGCCGATTGGCCGCAAGGCGTTGCGGCTGGCGCTTTGGTATGCGCTGGCAGTGTCTGTCGTGGGAATGATTCTCGTGTATTTTAACGTGGGAGAATTTGTTCAGAGAATGATTCGTTAGTGAAGAAAAAGTCCTGTCATGGTGGAATAAATGCCGACTTGCGTTGGAAATCCGCTGACGTTTTGCAGCGCGTTTTTGTAAGCTTGCAGTTGAGGTTGATAAATGTCCCACAGGTTGCGCGCTGTTTTCGGAGTCGCACTGTCCGTTTTCCAATCCACCACCAGCCACGCCTGTTTTCGCGCGTTCCAAATCGCTAAATCAACGACGCCGTCGATGCAGCGTTGTTCCTCGACAGGATGCAAGATGGGCATCTCGGTGTGAAAGAGGAGATCGGGCGGCGCGAAGAGTTGAGCCAATTCGGAACGCAAAAAATTATCCCATTCCAAGCGCGCGCGTTCCGGTAAAGGAGAATCCGCTTGAGCTTTTTCAAAATGTTTTTTCCACGCTCCCTCGCCGTCCGGCCAAGGCATGGTTTCGCATAGATAATGCCACCATACGCCGTAAGCGAGTGCCAAAGCGCGTTCGTCGCGCTGCCGCGTTGAGGGCAGACTCGTTTTTTCAAAAAAGGAAGCATTTTGTTCGAACGATTCCGCCCATCGCTTTTCCGCAAGATGGTGGGGAAGTTCGCGGCGGATGAAAGGAACGTTGCGCGCGCGTTCCCAATCTTGAAGAGACAAGGCGCGTTCCGGTTTGATTTCTGAAAAAAAAGTTTTTTCCGGAGAAACTTTTTTTAGCGAAGGAACAAGCTCGTCGTTTTTGATTTCTTTCAACTGCGGCAGGCAAACCGCAAAAGAAGATTTGCTTTCAGGAAATAAATCCGCGTCATCCACCAGAACGAGGGTGTGGCGCGCGCGCGTCATGGCAACGTAAA
>JAZDII010000025.1:0-22963 GCA_043805085.1 bacterium | reverse complement strand
AGACCGTGAAATGATAAACCGGAACAGCCTTTTGCACCCACGCCACATTATCCGGCGAGATTCCCTCTGAATCTGTCAGTCCCGTTGCAAAAGCGACAATGCCGGCATTTTGATCCTTAACAAACTTCGTGATAAGATAATCCACATAAGGCAACCGCTGCCCCGATTGATCCGCGCGGTAATAGTGCGGATTCGGCTCGAACACAATGCGTTCGCCCGGTCGGTAGGAATGCAACCGAAACGCGCCTGTGCTGATAATTTCCATCGGATTTTTCTGCGCTGTGGAAATATTCCACGCTTTCATCAACGTGCCATCGAGGTAAGCCTTTTCCAATTGATGCTTCGGCAAAATTTGCGCCCAGCCAATGACCGTCAAAAATGGCGCATAAATATCCGGCGTGCGGATTTCGATGGTGAAATCGTCTATTTTCTTCACCTCAAACGGTTTGCCGTCCACGGAAAAATCATAAGCCGCGCGCGTGGAGAAACGTTTGTCGTAATAGCATCGAAAAGAAAACACCACGTCATCCGCCGAGAAAGGATAACCGTCGCTCCAACGCATTCCCTTGCGCAAATGGAAAGTAAAAGTCTTGCTGTCCGCGCTGATTTCCCAGCTCTTCGCCAAGCCGGGCACAGGCTTTTCTTGAATCGGGTCATAAACTGTAAGCCCTGTAGAGAGTAGGCCAATCATCCCGCCCGAAGTCGCATCCTCCGAAACAAGCGGATTAAACGTCGTCGGCTCGCCCGGGCTGACGTCAATCAACCGCCCGCCATATCGCCCGGGCGGGAAAGGGGAAATATCAACATCTTCCGGCAAGGGGTGTTGAGCGTGCGGAACAGGCGGCGGCTGTTTGCAGGTGTTAAAGAAAAACGCGACAACAACAAAAAAGAAAACGTTGAAAGAGAGAGAATTCAAGCCGTGGCAGTTTTAACGCGCTCGTGAAGCCCCGCCAATGAAAATTCAGCGAAAAAGCGTGCCATTTTTTGAAAATGGAGGGTAAAATAAGGTGATGCCTGAAGAAACCGTTCAAAAGTTGCACGACGATCCCATCAAGCAATTTTCTATTTTGCTCGAAAACAAAGTCGGGCGGTTTGTTGACATCATCCAATTGCTCGAATCTCACAACACCCACGTCGTTGCCCTAACCGTTTTGGACACCACAGACAGCGCCATTGTCCGCCTTGTGCTGGACGATCCGGAGCGCGGGAGGGATTTATTAAAAGAACATCATATCGCCGCGACGGAATCCGACGTTCTCGGCGTAGAAATGGACGCCGTAACGGATTTGCACAAAGTGCTCACGGCCTTGCTCCGCGCGGAAATCAACATCTTTTACATTTATTCTTTTTTGAGCCGGCCGCATGGCAAATCCGCCCTTATCCTACAAGTGGACGACGCCGAATGCGCTGTTCACGTCCTCACGCAGAACCAGTTCAAAGTCTTGCGCCAGCGCGATATTGCGCGTTAAGCGCGCCCGGCAGGATTTGAACCTGCGACCAACGGATTAGAAATCCGCTGCTCTATCCCCTGAGCTACGGGCGCATGGAAGGGGACATTATCATTTTCAGGGGCGCTTTTAAAAATTAAAAATTTTCTTCCCGGCGAACTTGGGATGTCCCCATTTTGATAAAATGCAAAACCACCGGAGCCAAAATCATGCCCGTTATCCCCAGAAGCCTTTCGCCGATGACAAGACCAAGCAGCGTCAACCACACGGAATTTTTAATGCGGTCGCCGATGATTTTACTGTTCAAGAAGTATTCGAGTTTGTGCAAAATCACCAAGAAAATCAGCGCAAAAAACGCCATTTGAAGCGAGACGGTAAGCGCAATTCCAACAATAATGAAGTTGCTGATAAGATTGCCGACAATCGGCAGCAGCCCGCATAAGAAGGTAATGGCAATCACCATCGGCGCGTAGGGCACACCAAAATAAATGACGAAAATAGCGGTTAGCATCGTGTTAATAGCAGAGATGATCATTTGCGCGCCCATAACCACGTGAAAAGACTCGTAAAACGCTTGAAATTGGCGAGCAATTTCACCTGTCGTGGAAGAATACAAATCGTCCCTCGCGGCGGATGAATCGTCGCTAGACTTGGTCTTTTTAGAATTTGCTTTTGAAACCGAATCAAAAAAAATACTGATGGCCACAACAAGTCCGATGATGAAAAAAATGACATTCTTAGTGGCTGTATTGGCAAAAGTCCCGACGAAGCGCAATTGTTCGGTGATGCTTTCCAAGGTAAAATTCTTTAAACTATCCCAATCCGTGAAGGGCAATTCAATGCCATGCGCCTTTGCTTGTTGAATGATGATGGGAACGGAAGTCGCCGCAACGCGAGGAAGCGTATGAAAAGCTTGGGCAATAAAATAGACCAACCCAAAACAAATCACCAACACAAGAACCGAAAACACAGTGACGGTCAGCCAACGATTTTTAAGAAAGGCCAATTTTTTAAGGATGAAATATGAAAAAAGGATGGTGACAAGCAGGGTTCCCAGATGCAACCACCAGACGACAGCGAGCAGCACAAGCAAGAAAATCAAACAATAACGCGCCGATAAAGCATTCTTTAGCCGAGTTTCCGTGTTTTGATCGTTCATGTGAGCTTCCCTAGTGAATTTATGGCACAATCTATTTTGCGCCACAAGGCGGTTCTCTTAGAAGCTGTCTTTAAAATAATGAATAAGTCGCGTTGCGAAAGATTTTTGCGTTAAAAATTTGGCTTGTCGAGCGAAGCTCTATCCGCAGCGACGTCGCGAGCCGTCAAAGTCCGCCGTCGCGCGGCTTATTCTTATTTCAAGACAGCTTCTTAGCTTTTGATGATTGTGGATTGAATGGAGACCCCGATGATGGTCAGTAGAACAAAAAGCAAAAGGCTGGTTTCGCGGTCTAATACGAACTGGCTTACCAATAAAGACGCTCCCCATAAAGATGTCATGACAATGAGCGCCGTGTCAAAAAACATCAGAAGAAACACGGCGCCGACAATCCCCCCGATAATGGAAAAAACAAACTGGGCGTTTATAGAAAGTGGCATGAGGAGTTGCGCGAGAAAAATTAAAATTTTACCCCCCGCCACAAACCCCGCAAAAATGATAGCAATTCCCTGCATGAAAATGGCTAATAGCATTCCAAGAAGTCCGCCGATCAAGCCTACCACCAGTATGGAAAGCCACGAATTTTCTGCGCCTGCCAACATCGGGCCTAAAAACTGGACTCCCAGCACAAAACCCACAATTCCCACAAACAACCAAAATAACTTTCGTCCCGCCAGCAGCAAAGCTGCTCCCATAAGCATCAACAACAGCTGATGAGTGTTTTCCATAACACAATATTACCTTTCTAGGAGAGACCTTGCGAATTATTTCCAATGAGAGCGGCTCCAACTAGGCTAACAGCTCGCGCACTTTCATCGCCTTTTTTTGGGCGGGATCCATGTGATCATGGCAAACATTGGGGCGTTGCGCGTGAAGCGTTTTGCCGCAGCTCTGGAAGGGAAAAAAAGATCAATGACCAAAGCCTTGCGTTGTTGCGCCGTCCTGCCCGCCAAACGGGCGGCGCGGCGAGAAACGATGGCTGTGCCGGTATCTACCGCGGTAAATTTACCCACTCCCTTAATGATCACCACACTACCGTAGGGAATGACGCGTGGATCCACCGCGCAATGTCCCTGACGCAAGGTAACGCCCGTGGAACTTTTACGACGGGAAGTATAATGCCCTCCTTGAGGATCGCCGGGCCAGTAAGCGGTCAGGCGGGCGAGCCGCGGGCCTTTGGTTGCTTGGGTATGGATATATTTGTGCCACACCTTACGCAACTTGGAGGAGAGAGGTTCCGCTTGTGTTGGCAAGTTCAGTGCAAAAATCAGAAGCGCAGCGATGACAAATCTCATACAACCTTCCGTTCCTAAAATATGCGCCTTTAAAATGAGATGTCCACTATATAATTAGTAATAAGCGATTTACAAAAAAAATATTACATACATGAATCAAAAATAGCATTTTAACGTCATATTCATTATGAAAACAAAAATCCTTGCGCTCATCATCCTTGCTTCTTGTTTAACCCTACCCGCTCTCCGTGCGGACAGCTTTTCAATAGGCATTGGCATCGGGGGACACGATCACTGGCGGCATCGCCACGGCCGCTTCTACGGCCACAAAGCTTACCACCACCCTCTTATTATTGAAACAAGGCCGGTTGTGGTTGAGGAGCGAATTGTGCAGACTTCCCCTCCTGCCGATGAAATCCCTTACGGCTTTTTAAGCGGCGGCAGAGTCAAATCTCCGTGGAGCGATTTCAGCATGTCCGTCGGCGGCAAAACTTCCGGCGAAGTCATCTACGACCCCAACACAGGCCAAGCGTTTCGCGTGCCTTGACGCTTTTCTTTCCTTTTTAAAGGGTATTTTTCTTGCCGAAGGGGGTGCGTTGAATTTTAGTGACCGGATGAAAAATTCGCGCTGCTGTCGGTTTTGCTCCGCAGAGCTAAAACATACGTTGGTTGATTTGGGGCTTTCCCCTCTCTCCAATGCTTACCTCACGGCGGAACGGCTGCGCGAAGGGGAGATGTTTTTCCCTCTCCACGTTTGGGTTTGCGATTCGTGTTTTCTCGCGCAGTTGGAGGAGTTTTCCTCTCCAAAGGATATTTTTTCGGACTACGCCTATTTTTCCTCGTTTTCCGAGTCATGGCTGGAACATGCGCGCCGTTATGTGGAAGAAATGTCGGCGGAACGAAAACTCGACGCCAACTCTCTTGTCGTCGAAATTGCGAGCAATGACGGTTATCTTCTTCAATATTTTGTCAAGAAAGGCGTGCCTGTTCTTGGCGTTGAACCCGCGGCAAACGTTGCTGCTGAAGCTCGCAAAAAAGGGGTGCGGAGCGAAGTCGCATTTTTCGGCAAGGCAACCGCCGAACAGCTTTCTCAACAATACGGCAAAGCTCGTCTTTTGTTAGGTAACAATGTTCTCGCGCATGTTCCCGATATTAACGATTTTATTGCCGGCCTCAAAATCATGCTTCACGAGGAAGGGTTGCTCACCATGGAATTTCCCAGCCTCCTCAATTTGCTGCAATTGAATCAATTTGACACCATTTACCACGAGCATTTTTCCTACCTTTCTCTTTCCGTGGTGAAGCGCATGTTCGAGAAGCATGGCTTGACGGTTCACGATGTCCGCGAACTTCCGACTCACGGCGGTTCTCTTCGCGTCTATGCAAGCCACAAGGAACGGCAACCTGCCGAAACTGATAGGCTGCGGAGTGTTTTGGAAAAAGAAAAGAAGGCGGGCTTGCTCGGATTGCAGGCTTACCAAAATTTTGAAAAGAATGTCCTCAAAATCAAAATTGACCTGCTCGAATTTTTGATCCGCGCGCGGAAGGAAGGAAAGAAAGTGGCCGGATACGGCGCGGCAGCAAAGGGCAACACCCTCTTGAACTACGCGGGTATCAAGCCGGACTTGCTTTCTTACGTGGTGGATCGCAGTCCGCACAAGCAAGGAAAGTATCTTCCCGGCTCCAGAATCCCGATTTTTGCGCCGGAGCGTTTTCAAGAAGACAAGCCTGATTACGTTCTCATTCTGCCGTGGAATTTGAAAGGCGAGATTTGTCTGCAGATGGATTTGATTCGCAAATGGGGCGGGCGTTTTGTAGTTTCCATTCCGCAAGTTTCAATTTTGCCATGAAGTTTTTGCCTTTAGAAATTCCGGGAGCATTCCTTGTTGAACTTGAACGCCGTCAGGATTCTCGCGGGTTCTTTGCGCGGAGTTGGTGCCGGGACGAATTCAAAAATCACGGCTTGAATCCTAATTTAGTTCAATGCAACGTTTCCTACAATGAGAGCAAAGGCACGTTGCGAGGGATGCACTTTCACAAGTCTTTGAGCAAAGAAGCCAAGCTCGTGCGGTGCACGCGGGGGGCTATTTTCGACGTCATTGTTGATCTTCGTCGGGAATCGCCTTCGTTCCGCTCGTGGCGCGGGTTCGAGCTCAACGAGTCCAATCACCTTTCTCTTTATGTGCCCGAAGGGTGTGCTCATGGTTTCCTGACCCTTGAAGATCGCACAGAAGTTTTTTATCAAATGTCGGATCCTTACGAACCCAATATGGGAAGCGGCATCGCTTGGGATGATCCGGAAATCGGAATTGAATGGCCGATTCCAGGCCCCTATTTGCTTTCGGAAAAGGACGCGACATGGCCGAAGTTCGAAGACTTTTTCCCGAATGAGTGACCGCAAACTCCTTATCACAGGAGCCTCCGGTTATCTCGGCAGGCACGTTGTCGAAGCATTGCGCTCTGGTGAGAAAATTGAAATTCATCTCGCCGGACGAAAGCAGCAGCCGCATTTCGGAAATTTTTTATTTCACTCCGTTGATTTGTTGGAATTGGAAAAGGGGAAGAGGTTAGTCGAGGAAATTCGCCCCACTGATCTTCTTTGTCTAGCATGGTGCGCCAACCCAAAAACCTTTTGGACAGACCCTCTCAATGAGACATGGCGCGATGCTACGCGCGAACTCATTGAAACGTTTCACAAGGTTGGCGGCCGCCATGTTGTTGTTGCCGGGTCTTGCGCTGAATATGATTGGACGGCAGGCTCGCTTTTTTCCGAAGAGACGACGCCCGCCCGCCCCGCGACGCTTTACGGACGCTGTAAAAACGAGCTGCGTTTGTGGCTTGAGCAATTCGGGGCCGCGCACGGATTGGGCTGGAGCTGGGGCCGCATTTTTTGGACTTACGGGCCGGGCGAACCGCCGGAAAAACTCGTCGCTTACGTCATCCAAAAACTTTTGCGAAATGAACCTGCGCTCCTTGGCCATTGCCGCGCCATCCGCGATTTTCTTGACGCGCCTGACATTGGCCGCGCCCTTGCCTTCCTTTCGGCCAACCGATGTGGGGGCATCTATAACATCGGTTCGGGTGAGGGGATTAAGCTGCGTGATTTGGTTATGAAAATCGGCGTTGCTTTGGGAAAAACAGACCTCATCCAATTTGCCGATCCTCCTGCGCCCGTTGATGAAGCTCCGGAAATTGTGGCAGACGTCCGCCGATTACGGCAAGCGGGCTGGCAACCCGCTTATTCATTGGACGAAGCTTTACAGACAACAATTGACTGGAACCGCCGACTTATCAATTCGCCAGCAGCTTAATTGATCAAAATTTCCTTCGATCCGCAGGAATGTTTGGGAACTTTTCGGCCATAATTCTGTCCCACATTGGCATATCCAGAATATGGAAGTACATATTCATCTTGTAGCGCAGGCACTCGCGGCAAAGAGGATGCCAGCGTCGCCCGCGTTTAATTTGTTCTTGCGACGCCTTAAGGAAATTCGGAGCCGCAGTCAGACGACTGTCAGAAAAGCAACAGCATAAAGCCACGCTTCCATCGTGCCTGATAAAGGTGAGCAAATCGCCCACGGGACAAACTGACGGTTCAGGATAATTTTTGTAGAAAGAAGAAGCTTCTTCTGGCGTGATGCCAAGCCTTTCTATATTTTTTAAAAACTCTTCGCTCACTTCGGGAAAAAGAGTCGTCCAGTCTTCTGAATGGCCCAATGCTGCCTTGGAGACTTTAAGCGGGGGCACGCTTCCACAGCGTTGCCGTTCACGAAGGCGCAGATATTGGATCGTTTTTTCCATGCTAATGGATCGCGCCCATGAAAAGATGAAGTTAAAGCCTAAGTCAGTGGCAAAGGCTTTCATGCGGTCAAATTCTTCGCCCCAATTATCTTGGTACAAATGATAATGCACCAAAATGGATGAGGTTGATTTAAGATCATCCCGCGTCTTTGCCAAAGTTCGCATATTTTGCTTCACCCGTTCAATGTCGCCTCCTCGGTGCGCGCGCCCATATACTTCCTGTGTAAAACCGGAAACGCTGATGATAAACACGTCAGGCTTGGCCTCTAACGTTTCCTTGAAATTTTTCACAACGTTCAAATTGCTGGATATTTGACAAGTAAGCCCCCGCTTCTTGATGGAAGCCACGCATTCGGGCAGGCGGGGATGAAGAAAAGGTTCGGAGTTTCCATATAAACAAATATCCGCGCTGCTATTTTCTTTTTTAATTTTGTCTAGGATGCGTTCGAAAAGACGCTGATCCATCACTCCATTTTTATGCTGGTAGCCTTTACGGTCGCCTTGGATACACATCGTGCAGCGAAGATTACAGGCGGCATTAATCTCAATAAAATAGCGCCAACTGGACAGGCCGAAAGCGTGGCGCGGAATGGGCGCGATGGTTTCCAAATAAGGGCGGCGAGCTTCGGCGTAGGCGCGCGATAAAAGCTCATCATATTCCCTGCGGAATTGGGAATACCCAACCATATCCTTCAGGAATCTTTTTCCGTGAGAAAAGATATTTTTCCCTCGATCTTTCATTCCCTTTTTTATTTTTTTTAAATTCATAGCGCCCCGTTGAGGAAGTCAGCCTTTTTGTTGCCTATTTTAAATTTGAGCCCTAGATGAGGAAAATCACTAGGAGGTGAGATGATTTCCTCTCCCCAAGATATCATGGCATGGGTGGTTTTCCATCCTTGTTTTGCATCTCTAAAAAAACGGGTCTGATTGTCTGCCACGAGAAGTTTTTCTTGGTTGCCTAAACGAAAGGTTGCGCTGCGAGGCCAATCGGCAACATCATAACCGATGCCGTCGAGATTGACGATTCGAGCCTTCAGACCATCACGAAACACCTGCTTCGTCATGTTGTCTTCACCACTTTCAAAATGACAAGCATGCAGCTTTTCGGTGATGGGCTTGCTTCTGGAAGCCAGAAAACGCTCTCTCTTGATCATGAAAGCATTACTGCGGATGTGCGGATTGGGGAACGAAGGAAACCTGCAAAATTCCGCCATATCCCGGCTCTTTTTCACGAGATCAGCCCACCACTTTGCGTAGTCACGCTCAAAACTTTTGTGGAATTTCCATTTTTCCCATTGCCTCACAGGCCAAAGGGCGTGTCGCCGTAGGAATTTAAAAATGCCAACGATGGAAGTTTTCTTTTTGAGCGGATTTGTGGCAGCTCTATGTTGAGGCGTATGTGTCGCCAATGGGAAAAGATGGGTGAAAACAAAATCAAAATAGTTATCAAGTCTGGCTCGGAGATCGATGCCCAATTCTGGTTGAGATCTAAACCAGATGGCTTTTTGAAACAATGTCATAGAATCTCTAATGCCTTCATAAGACCCTGTGGCGCCGACAATGCCAACGCCAGGCAACATCGCATGGGCATGGAATTTTTTTAGCCAATCATCTCCCAGTATCTGGGTAAAAGTGTTGAAGCAGCAGATGTATTCGTGGTTGAGTTGCCGCGCTGCAGTAAGGTAACTGCCTAAATCAAATCCTTCATCGGCGACCTCGATAGAAATATGGGCAAAAGGAGCAAAAACGGCGCGAGCTTCTTCTAAATCCTTCCCTCCATCAAAACCTTTGAAAATAACAACCAAATCATGCGCTGCGCCTGCCGGATGAACGGCGTAGGAATTCATAAATCCCCGAAAGGCATCTAGCCCCTCTGCTTTCCTCGCCAGATAAAGCACGGCTGTGTCGCAAGTAGGGAAAGGGGAGGAACTCATATTACAGAATATCAAAACGACCCTATTTAAAGTTCCATGACGGGTCAAGCCATCGGTTCCATTGCGTTACAAATTTGGTTCAGGCGGAAATACATGGTAGGACTTGCGCGTGCTCGATTTTTTAGTAAAGCTACCCTTCTTCCACAGAAAACTTATTCCATGATAAAAAAATGTTTTGGGAAAATAGTAAAATTATTTTTCAACAGCGATCGGGATAGCTCATTTCTCAAAATAGTTGTGACGCGGGGAAAACGTGTTTTCCGTTTAGATCCTCAAAAATACGAAAAATTTGACTTCAAATCAGAAGATAAAATAGCCATCACCCCGGAACATTGCGCTAATAAACTGGTTAAGACCCCTGACGGCCACCAGCACATTCAAATTGCTTCCGGAAAGGCTATTCGGGTTCCCCCAACAATGATTTTGACTCCCTACAAACAATATGAAATACCCGAACACTTGTGTGTCTTGACAGGAGCCGGCTCTGATACGCTTGATCCCATTGGAAGAAAGCACGTCGAAAATTATGCCAAGTACATGGGCCTCTGGCCGGAAATGACTTTTCTGGAAATCGGGTGCGGCATTGGGCGCGACGCATTTCAGATGCTCCTCATTTTAAGCCATTCCGGAAAATACATCGGGATTGACGTGACGCGCGATTCCATCGCTTGGCTTCAAAAAAACATTACCCGTCAGCATCCGAATTTTGAGTTTTATCACTTTGACGCCAAGCACGAGCTTTATAATCCGCTCGGCTTAAAAACGTCGCATGATTTTAAGCTACCTGTGGCGGATGGTTCCGTGGATCGCATTGCGTTGGGGTCTGTCTTTACCCATCTTTTTGAAGATGAGATTATCCACTACCTGAAAGAAATCAAAAGAGCGCTGAATCCTAACGGCCTTGCCTATGCGACTTTCTTCCTCTATTCGCAAGAAGCCATAGCCGCCTCCCGCGCTAAAAGCCGCACGCCTTTTAACTTGAGATTTGAGCATCCGCATGGAGATGGATGCTTTGCCAATGATGCAAATTATAAAACCGGCGCGGTGGCGTATACGGATGAAGCCATCAAGCGTATGATCGGATATGCAGGGCTTAAGCTTGTTCGCCCCTACATCAAAGGGGCGTGGTCAGGGCTTTATTCAGATGCTGATGATGGCCAAGAGGTGGCTATCCTAGGTGTTTAGCGAATAAGATTTATGATGTTTTCCGTTGTCATTCCGTGTCACGACAGGATCGATCTCCTTAAAGACGCCGTCTATACGGTCTTACAGCAGGATTTCAACGACTGGGAGCTTGTCATTTTTGACAATGCTTCAACAGGCGATATTGCCGGTTATGTGAAAGAACTTCGCGATCCTCGTGTGCGCTATGAGCGTTCCGAAAAATTTCTGCCGGTAACGGACAGTTGGAATCGGGCCATCAACATGGCCGTTGGAGATCACGTTATTTTTTTGGGCGATGACGATGGCTTAACGCCTCAATATTTTTCACGGATGATTCCCATCATCGAAAAATTTGAAAAGCCGGAGGTCGTCTATTGCGCCATCTATCAATTCATCCATCCCGGCGTGGCTCCGTGGGCGTCGGAAGGTTACGTGGCGGACGTGAAAAACGGATTCTTTTTTGTTGGACGCGACAAACCTTTTTTACTCTCTCCCGAACAAGCTTTGAAGGCGGTAGAGGGTTCAGTGAGCCTGCGGCGCAACTTTACCTTTAACATCCAAGCCTTTGTTTTTAGTAAAACATTCCTCCAACGCCTTAAGCAGGACGGAGCCATCTTCCGCTCTCCTTTCCCTGATTATTACATGGCCAATGTTGCGCTCCTCAAAGCTCAATCGGTGGTCGTCGTTCCCGATGCCATGAGCATCGCGGGGGTTTCTAAGGCATCCTTCGGTTACACGCTTTTTAATGAACTCGAAGAGAAAGGCGAAGCTTTATTGAACGGGAAGCTGACTTCAGATGCGCTTTATGGGGAATTGGAGCGTTTTTTTCTCCCAGGTCCCCTTTATCATACCAACTACGTGATGACTATGGAACACGTCGTGAGATATGTGCGCGCTGTCTTTCATCACAAAGTTGATTTTGCGAGATACCGGCGGCTGCAGATTTACACCATGCTTTTGCGCAAAAAAAAACAAGGCTTGAAAGCCTGTTTCAATCCGTCATTTTGGCGGCGTTTAAGTTTTGCTGAAAAAATATGGATGTTGGGAGTGTTTTCTCTCATCAAACTATCAAAAATTAACAAGCGTTTTTCACGAAACGCCATGTTGCGGGTCAAAAACCAAGTGGAGCCTTATGCTTTTAAGGCTTTGGAGCGAGTCTGCGCGCAGAACCACTATACGCGATCATCGGAAGTTTTCGACGCCATGCGCGCTGGCACATTAGGTTGAATTTCCTTTCCTTGACGGGGTTGGAAATGCCTCATATTTTTACGAAAATCATATGAAAGTAGTTATTTTGTGCGGTGGCAAGGGAACGCGCTTGCGCGAGGAGACGGAATATCGCCCCAAGCCGATGCTGCCGATCGGTAACCGGCCGATTTTGTGGCACATCATGAAAACGTACAGCCACTTCGGGCATCGTGAATTCATTCTGTGCCTCGGCTACAAAGGGGAGGTAATCCGGGAATATTTCCGTAATTACTTGTGGAACACGTGCGACACGACGCTCATGTTGGGGCGCTCTCCTCAAATTCAATTTCACGATCGTCATGACGAGGAGGATTGGAGCGTCACCATGGCGCAAACCGGCGAGGAATCTATGACCGCCTACCGCGTCAAGCAGGTGGAGCGTTTTCTCAATAGCGACGATCATTTTCTCCTCACTTACGGCGATGGAGTGGCTGATGTTGATGTGAATGCTGCCATTGCCCAACACAAGGAAAACGGGAAAGTTTGCACTTTAACGGCAGTTCATCCGCCGGGCCGCTTTGGCGAGGTTGGAATTGATAAGGGAAATCACATCCACAGTTTTAACGAAAAACCTCAAACCGAAAGCGGCTACATCAATGGCGGCTACATGGTTTGCAGTCGGGCCATGTTTGATTATCTTCCCAATGATCCCGGTATGATGCTGGAGCAAGACCCGATGAAGAAATTGACCGCCGAAGGAAAGCTCGGAGCCTATTGCCACAAAGGATTCTGGCAGCCGATGGATACTTTTCAGGAGTTTAATTTTCTCAACAACCTATGGAATAGCGGAAAAGCTCCTTGGAAGGTTTGGAAGTAATGGCTTTTTTTAATTGTTACAAGGGCAAGCGAGTTCTCATCACAGGCCATACCGGTTTCAAAGGTTCGTGGTTGGCGGAATGGCTCATCCAACTTGGAGCCGATGTTTCCGGATTTGCTTTGCCTCCGCCGGTTGATGCGCCTTTTTTTAATCAATTAGGACTCGCCGGTCGCCTGAACCATATCGAGGGAGATGTTCGCAATCTCGACACGGTTGACGCGGCTATTGCAAAGACTCGGCCTGAATTTGTCTTCCATCTCGCGGCGCAATCCTTGGTGAGGCCGTCTTATGAACATCCCGTTGAAAACTACGCGACGAACGTCATGGGAACGGTTCATGTGCTTGATGCCATCCGCCGCGCGAAGCGGCCTTGCGCGGTCGTGGTGGTCACTTCCGACAAGTGCTATGAAAATCGGGAATGGATTCATAGCTATCGGGAAGAAGACGCTTTAGGCGGTTATGATCCTTACAGCTCAAGCAAAGGCGCGGCGGAGATCATTGTCGGCGCTTACCGCCGTTCGTTTTTTTTTCCGGAACAATCACTCATTCGCCTCGCTTCAGCCCGTGCGGGTAACGTCATCGGGGGAGGAGACTGGGCGCTTGACCGCATCGTTCCCGATTGCATTCGGAGCCTCTCGCGGAAGGAAGCCATTGCCGTGCGCAACAAAACGGCGACCCGTCCTTGGCAGCATGTGCTGGAGCCTCTTAGCGGCTATCTTTGGCTTGGCGCGTGTCTTGCCTCAACCCCGACAACCGATATTCAAAGCGCGTTCAACTTTGGGCCGTCGCTTCTTTCTAACCGAACCGTGCAAGACCTCGTTGTCGAGATTCTCAAACATTGGCCCGGCATTTGGGAGGACAAAAGCAATCCACTTGCTGTTCACGAGGCTAGGTTATTGAATTTAGCGACAGACAAAGCATTCCATTATCTGAAATGGCGTCCCGTTTGGAATTTTGAAAAGGCCGTCGCTGAAACGATGTCGTGGTATTTAACAAACGCCCGCCAGCCGTCCGATGCAGGCGCGCATTTCATTCGTAAGCAGATTGAAGGTTATACCGAATCAGGGCGGAACCAAGGGTTAGCTTGGGCTTGTTGATGCTGGCCCGTTCACATGATCACTAAAATAGTTGGATTTTTTCTTTTAAAATTCAAATTCAGAGAAGGAAAAAACTCAAAAATCCTTCCCTCTTCAGGCAAGACCGGTGATGTTGCTTATCACTTTGCCGGTTACAGAGGATCATTTTTCAAGGTGTTGTGGAAAAAACTTTCCATTCAAGGCAGTGCTTTCAACGCAGTAACGGGGTTGCCTTGCAGAATCATCATACTTTGCGGAAAAAAAAGGATGATTTGTGAGTCGTTAATTCCGGATCGGGCGGATTTTGAAATTTCAACGACTTTCCGACGTGGTTTCAAATTGCTCGATTTTTATTTGGAAGAAAATCAAGCGGGAATGAAACATTACATCGGTTCTCGCTTGATTTTTTCTTTGCGCAACACTTCGGCATCTTCTTCCAGCCATTTAAAAACGATTTCTTATTCTCAATGGGTCAAAAATCAAGAAGCGCTGTCGCATCGAGAATTGCCCGAAAAGCAACTTCACTGCGACCTTATGATCTCAAAACCTGTCTTCGCGGTCATGGTGACGGATTCTTCACGCGCTGATCTTTTTGAAAAAACACGCACATCTCTCGACTCTCAACTTTATCCGCATTGGAAAATCATCAACATCGCTCTTATTGAAAAAATCAAATGGGAAGAGATCGTCGCCGATTACGTTCTTTTCATCAAGGCGGGGGACGTTTTGAATATGGACTTTCTCTATGAATTGGCCGCCGAGGTAAATCGCGACAATGCGATGGATCTTATTTACACTGATGAAGACATTATTTCAAAAAAAGGGAAACGCTTTAACCCCTTTTTCAAGCCGGAGTGGAGTCCTGATTATTTCGAATCGTTTAACTATATTGGTTATGCCGCGTGTTTTCGGATGTCCGTAGCGGCGCAGTGCGGGGAATGTTGCAATTTCTACGACTTCGTTTTGCGTTTTACTGAAAAGACTTCACGCATTGCGCATCTTGAAAAAGTTCTTTATCATCGCTTCGGCGTTTCCGGAGTTCCGGTTGCGGAAGCGGAAGACAATATCAAGGCGCTGCGGAATCGCTTAAACAGAACAGGCCGACAGGGCGAAGTCATCGCGCACGACGGCGGAGGTTATTTTGAAATTAGCCCTCTACTGAAAAACAAACCCTTGGTTTCGATCATTATTCCCACGGCGGGGAAAAGCATTCGGCTTCGATTCAAGGAAGTGAATTTGATTCAAAACTGCATTGCCTCAATTAAAAACCGTTCCACTTATTCCAACTATGAATGCATCGTGGTTGATAACGACGACCTTTCTGAACATCTGCGGAAAAATCTTGAAAACCAAGGTTGTCGGTTTGTTCACTACCGGGAACCCAAATTCAATGTTGCCAAAAAATTGAATTTGGGCGCTGTCCACGCGCAGGGAGAATATCTTCTCTTATTGAACGACGACATCGAAATTATGACACCGGATTGGATAGAGCGGATGCTCGGCCATTTTGAAAAAGACCATGTTGGGGTCGTAGGATGCAAATTATTATTCCCTAATCTCAAGATTCAACATGCGGGCGTTGTTCATAACTTTGGATGTCCCACCCATGTCCAGCGATTCTCCCCGCGTTCCGACAAAGGTTACTTTTACAGCACATGCGCCGTCCGTAATTATAGCGCAGTGACGGGAGCTGTGATGATGACACCCGCCAAACTTTACAGGGAACTAGGCGGCTACACGGAAGCTTTGCCGGTTAATTTTAACGACACCGATTATTGCATGAAGGCTCAAACAAAGAACAAGACGGTGGTCTACGATCCTTACGTTGAAATTATCCACTTTGAATCCACGTCTCGGTCGAAAGCATCTGATTTGGACGAAACAGACTATTATCAGACAACTTGGGCGCGCGAAACCGCGAGAGATCCTTATTATAACGAGAAATATTTTACGGTCACCCCGCCCCAATTTGAATCGTCCATTCGCCGCATTCGGCTTGAATCCTCATGAGAGAGTCCATCGCCGTCATCTACTTGGCTCGTGGGATTGATCAAAACCATCTCAAATCAATCCAGCGTTTTCGGGAATCCTATCAGCGGTTTAACGCCGGCCGCGAGCATCGCCTCTATCTCCTCTTCAAAGGTTTTAAAAACCCGGAAACACTCGATGCCGTCCAACAATCTTTTGCTGGAATCGCGCATGAATCTTTATTTTATGAAGAAGATTCGAGTTTTGACATCGGCGCCTATGCATGGGCGGCCAAAAAAATTACTGAAGACCACCTCTGTTTTTTCAACACACACAGCGAGATTATGGCAAGCGCGTGGCTGGAAAAGTTTGCTCGAAATGGAATAAGAGAAGGAGTCGGTCTCGTGGGAGCAACGGGCTCTTACGAAAGCCTTCATCCTCTCGATCCCCTTTTTCCGAAGTTTCCGAATGTCCATATTCGCACCAACGCATTTTTGATTCGACGGGAATTTTTCGTCGAATCCACGGAATCCCTCCACATTCAGAATAAAAAAGACGCGTGGATGTTTGAAAGCGGGCCTCAAAGCATGACGCAGCGTGTACTGGAAAAGGGATTAGGAATTTTTATCGTGGGAAAGAACGGTCGCGGCTACGCCCCGCCTTCGTGGCCCGTGAGTAAGATATTTTTAGACGGCATCCAAGAAAACCTGTTAGTCCATGACAACCATACGCGGCGATTCGAAAACTTACGCTGGTCACAAAAAGATGTTTGCCGCCGAAACGCATGGGGAACTTTTCGCAATGCGGAAATTCACGGCAAGACGCTTTGAAATAAAAATGGTTGCGGGGGCAGGATTTGAACCTGCGGCCTTCAGGTTATGAGAGGGTTTTTCTCTTCATAGGCAAAATCGCTTTTTAAGTTATCTACTTCACATTTAACAACATGCATCATGTTCTATGCGTGCCACACATGCGCCGATTGGGCACAATTAGAACCGAAAAATGGGCACAATTCAAGCGAATTGAGTCTTCCGTGCCTTGACGAAGGGTGCTGAACGACACATTCAATATAGGACTGTGGGCACAAACTTAATTAATGCTACTCGGAGGGGGAACTTAGAGAAAGTTCAGCGCCTCTTACAAGAAGGCGCGAAAGTGGATGTCCGCACCGAAAAAGGTTGGACACCTCTGATGATAGCATCGAGGAGAGGTTTTAAAGAAATTGCTGAATTGCTTCTCAATCATGGCGCAAATATCGATGCCTTCGGTTTGACGCCTCTTATATTGGCAACGGCGGGGAATCATTATGCAATCGCTACCTTGCTTCTTGATCGAGGAGCTCAAATCAATCTATATGATCTTAACCATGGAACTGCTTTGATGTGGGCGGCAAAAGTCGATGCAGAAGAGATCGCCGAACTGTTGCTTGATAGAGGCGCAAATCCAGATGAGCGCGGTCTAAATCCTAATGAACTTAATCCATATAAACGCAGAACTGCCCTTATGTATGCTGCAGAAAACGATTCTGTTCGAGTCGTAAAATTACTACTAGATCAGGGTGCAAATGTTAATGCTGATACTTTTGATGGCTACACTGCTTTAATGTATGCCGCAGAACATGGCTCCGAACGAGTTGCTAAACTACTACTCGATCATGGCGCCAATATTGATATCACAGATCGATGGGGTGGAGATGCTCTTTTGAAAGCTATTGAAAAAAAACACGAAGAGCTTGCTCAATTATTGCTTAATCGAGGCGCAAAAACAAATTGTGAAGTTTCGCAGGGGTGGACTCCTCTCCTACAAGCCGCCTTCAACGGACAAAACGAAATTATAACAAAGTTGCTTGATAAAGGTTCTGACGTAAATAAATCAAACAAATTTGGTATTACTGCTCTTATGGTAGCTTCCGCTCATGGACCTAAGGAAACTGTTGAATTACTACTTAAAAAAGGCGCCTCAACTGACACGCAAAGTTATCACAGTTGGACTGGCAGACCTACAGGAGAAAAGTGGACTGCTTTGATATTAGCCACACTTTATAAGCGCAAAGAAATCGTAGCATTGTTGCTCGATTACGGCGCAAGTGTTGATCAAAAAAACAACGTTAACTGGACTGCGCTTATGATGGCAGCGGATAAAGGAGACGCGAGGATTACCAAACTACTCCTTGAAAAAGGAGCTGATGTCCACAATAAAAGTTCCGCGCTTTTTCAGGTATCGAAAGAAGGATGGACGCCTCTTATGATAGCCGCACGCAGATGGAATAAAGAAGTTGTTGAACTGTTGCTTGATCACGGCGCACGCGTAGACTCCAAAGATAAACAATGCCGAACTCCTCTGATGCTGGCTGTAGCCAAAGAGCAGATTGATAAAAAAGATATTGTGGAGTTGCTTCTCGATAGAGGCGCATCCATTAATGCTAAGGATAAAAACGGTTGGACTCCTCTGATGTTCGCCGCAAGCAAAGGACATGAAGAAATGGCAGAATTGTTGCTTGATAGAGGTGCAAATATGCTTGCAGTAGACAAGCAAAGACGAGATGCCGAAGATATAGCTTTAGAATACCGGCAAGAAAGTGTTCACTCATTTCTAGAATGGAAAAGATCGGTGTTAAAATGGGAAAAATCTCAACGTGTCAGTTCCCTCACATCACAAATTGACGAAGTCCCTGCTGCTCAAGATCAATCTCAATCACATGAGCCTGAGAGGTGAAGCTCTCACTGTGCCTCGGTGAAGATGATGCATCGTGTTGATGTGCGAAGGAGATAAAATTGGTTGCGGGGGCAGGATTTGAACCTGCGGCCTTCAGGTTATGAGCCTGACGGTATTTTAGTATAAATATTTGATATAAAGCACTTGTATTTAAAAATAGGCTTGCGTGTGGGTGGATGTGTGGGTAAATTGCCTTGAAATTAGCCCAAAAAGTTGCTGGGCGTTTCAAATTGCAACAAAGGTTAAAAACACATGCCTCTTGAACTGCGAAAAGGCCGGAATGGGAAGCTTCGGAAAACGTGGTATGGCCGTTATGAAGTTGACGGTAGAAGGTTCACGCTAAACCTTGGTGTGAGGGTTGCAGGCAATCCTACAGCTTCCTTGTCGCTTCGAGAGCAAGGCAACGCTGCTTTTGAAAGATCGCGGACGTTGGCGCAGTCAAAGTTGGACAGCCTTATTGAAGAGGCGCGGAGGAAACATGATTCCGCGCATTTGGCGGAACGGATTTATGAAATTAAAACCGGGGAGCAGATTAAATCAGTTCGGCTTTCGGAATTGTCCGAGGAATGGGCAAGAATCCCTCGCAAGCGCAAACCCAATGCTCGGTATGCAGGGCAGTGCCAAGCCATACTTCGGCGATTTGTTTCATACCTTCACGAAAAGAATCCCAATGCAAACGAGGTTGCTCATGTTACCCGAACACTGGCGCGGAGTTTCTTGGATGCCGAAGCAGGGCGTGGCGTGGCGGCCAAAACGTGGAACGACACGCTGAAGCTTCTTCGGGCAACTTGCAAATATCTCCTTCCCTTAGGGAGCATCAATCCTTTTCTCGGCATTCCTACGAAAGAAACGGAGACGATTTTCCGAAAGCCATTTTCGCCGGAAGAACTCAACGCCATCACCCAAGCGGCAAAGAACGACGATTTTATCCGCCCGATCATCGTTATTGGCATGTGCACGGCTATGCGGCGCGGGGATTGTTGTTTGCTGAAATGGAAGGACGTTGATCTGGCAAAGCGATTCATTACGGTTAAGACGGCTAAAACAGGGCAGACGGTTAGTATCCCCATTTTCCCGATGCTTTATGAAGAAATAGTGAAGATAGAAAAGAAACCGTCTGAAGCGTATGTTTTTCCAGAACAAGCGAGGATGTATTTAGAAAACCCCGACGGCATTACCCTGCGCGTGCAAAAGATTTTCGCGGTGGCAGGGTTTAAAGACGGCGATGCTCTTTTGGGAGAAATCCATGCCGAGCGAAAAGACGGCTTGCGTCGGGCGAGCGTGCGAGATTTCCATAGTTTTCGTGTCACATGGGTGACGCTTGCTCTTACCGCCGGTGTGCCATTGGAGCTTGTCCAAAAAGTTACCAGACATCGAACCACTGACATTGTGTTGAAACACTACTTCCAACCCGGCAGGGAAGAATTTCGCCGCGCCCTGCAATCCGCCATGCCGAAGTTGCTCACTAATGGGCAGAAATCACCGGGAGAACAAATGAGAGCTATTCTTGAAAAAATGACAAACAAAACCTTACAGCACGACAGGAAGCAATTATTGGAATTGCTGGCAAGCATGTAACAACTGCAAGTCGGTCAACAGTGCCTTGGGGCACAGCGATCTTTTTTCATGCACTGCTGATGGCGCGGTTTTCTTATTGAAGAGGACTTACCCCCTTTGGCCATTTTCAAAAGCTTCCTTACCTCTTTTTTTTGTTTTTTTGTGAAACTATCAAATATGAAACGAGCCTTTTTTGAATAATACATGCGCTTAGAGAGGTTAGGCGCGATACGACGCAATTTTTTACTACTCTTCTCGAACCGAATAAAGTTTTTGAACGCAATCAAGAGCGGCCTTCCCTTTTGTTTATGCTGCTTTGCACCGATGCCGATCCAAGTTATCTTACGATCGATTCCATTTTTTTTAGCCTCGCGAGATTTTCCACCAATGCCAATGACTGCATCGAAATCCCAGTTTCTGACCCCCTTCATGCAGTTATGTATTCCCCACCACCCGCTTCCATCTGGATCATTTGTGCGCTTTTGCTTATAAATGAGTGTTTTTTTGCGTTTTTGTTTGTGCATAAACGTTCGCATGATTCGTTGAACGCACATTACTACCTCATGCTATTACCCACAACTTTTACTTCTTTACTAAAAAAGGTGGCGTTCTAATTGGCAATTCTCTTAAAATTCATCATAAATCTTGAAGCAGTTCCTCCCATGAACATTTGAGAGCTTTTTTAAGACGGGTAATGACGTTAATGGTGGGATTTTTTTGGCCTGCTTCGATGTTTTGGAGATAGGTTCGGCTAATATCCGCTTTTTCAACCAACTGCTCTTGAGTAAGCCCCCTCGCAACTCTTAAACGACACACATTTTTACCTAAAAGTTGGTGAGATTCAGGCTTCTTCATGCCATACATTGCCCACGAAAGACGACGCTTGAGAGCCAACCATAGTTGGCTTTTTACTTGAAGACCTATCACGCTTCCCTTACGTTCAAAGGGATGGTATGAAAAGAATCGGGAATTTACTCGCCGTTGGTATTCGATTGATTGTGTTTTTGCCCGTTTATCTCGTAGCCTTAATTTTGATGCTTCCCTTAGCTCTCCCATCAGGAAACGCAACAAAACGGTAAATTAAAGCCCATGTGTTTTCAAAGAATTGACTTTTTTTACAATACGATTGTATTATACTGCAATACAGTATGTCAGCTAAAACAATTTTTTCCCTTTTTGATTTTGCGCGGACGGAGATTTTCCGAAAGCTTTTCCTGCCGCCTTGCAAAGAGACATACCTGCGAGAAATGGAGCGTGAAACGAACGTCTCCTTGGGGGGATTGCAGGCGGAGTTGAATATATTGACCAAAGCTGGGTTCGTGTTGACAAGGAGAGATGGGAATCGGGTGTATTTCCGAGCCAACGCAGAACACCCGCTTTTTCCTGAAATCCAAAATATCGCCCTGAAATCTTTTGGGCTGAAAGATATTTTGCATGATGGCTTAAAAAAACTGAAGGGCATTGATTTTGCCTTTGTCTTTGGATCGTTCGCTAAGCAGAACGAAACTCCCAAGAGCGATGTGGATTTGATGGTTATCGGTGAAATATCCACCCGCCAACTCTTACCCGCACTCCAAAAGCCCTTCCAATTTCTCAACCGCGAAGTCAACTCTCATGTTATCACACAAAAAGAGCTACTTGAAAAAAAGAAGCAAAAGAACCCTTTTATTTTGGATGTTCTCAAAGGCAAAAAAATCTTCATCATAGGCGACGAACATGAGTTTAAGCGATTGGGCGAATAACGGCTGGCTCAAAGCCCACAAAACCAGCCCTAAACAAATCTCGGATTTATTTGAGATTGTTCACCGCGATTTGGAAGATGCCCAAACAGGCATATCAAATGATTGGAAATATGGGATCGCTTATAACGCCGCCTTAAAACTTTGCACTATTCTCCTCTATGCCGAAGGTTATCGCCCTGAAAAAAGCCTTGCCCACTACCGCGCCATCCAAGCTCTGCCTCTCATTTTAGGCAAAGACAAGAAAAACGACGCCGATTACTTGAACGCCTGCCGCACCAAACGCAACACCGTGGAATATGACACCGCCGGTATGGTCAGTAAAAAGGAAGCGCAAGAGCTATATGATTTTACCGTCGAACTTAAGGAAGAGGTTGTTGCTTGGTTAAAGAAGAAGCATCCAAAGCTAATCACCGCCGTAGGAGAGTAATTTGTTTGAACGGAGAGATTTTTAGAATTGCGGAAAAGGATTAAAGTTAGGACTAAAAATCCACCCACTAGGCTAGGGAAGTATTAAATAGAGATTTATGGCTATTAAGAAAAGTGAGCTTTACAGCTCTATTTGGAAAAGCTGCGACGAGTTGCGCGGTGGGATGGATGCTTCTCAATACAAGGACTACGTTCTCGTTCTCCTTTTTGTAAAATACGTCTCGGACAAATACGCCGGACAAAAGAATCCTCTCATCGATGTGCCGGAAGGTGGTCGATTTTCTGACATGGTGGCGTTGAAGGGCGACAAGGAAATTGGCGATAAGATTAACAAAATTATCGGCAAGTTTGCCGAGGCCAACGATCTCAAGGGCGTCATCGACGTTGCCGATTTCAACAATGAAGAGAAGCTTGGCAAAGGGAAGGACATGGTTGATCGTCTTTCCAACCTTGTCGGCATCTTTGAAAGTTTGGATTTCCAACGCAATCGCGCTGACGGCGACGATCTTTTAGGTGATGCCTATGAATATCTCATGCGCCACTTTGCCACCGAGTCCGGCAAAAGTAAGGGGCAGTTCTATACCCCAGCCGAAGTCTCTCGCATCATCGCTAAGGTGATTGGCGTTGGCAGCGCCAAAAAAACCGACCAAACTATCTACGACCCTACTTGCGGTTC
>JAZDII010000024.1:0-11810 GCA_043805085.1 bacterium | reverse complement strand
TTCCCAAGAAGCCGTCGCGCAAGCTCAACGCAATGCCGAGCACAACGGGTTGAAAGCGGAATTTATCGCCGCCAATGTCTTCGATTTTTTTCATGAAAAGAAAAATGAAACGTGGGATTTGATTGTTCTCGACCCGCCGCCTTTCGCTAAAACAAAGGAAAAGACGGAGGACGCTTTGCGCGGTTACAAGGAGCTAAATTTGCGGGCGATGCAGCGTCTTTCAAGCGGCGGCGCGCTTGCCACGTATTGCTGTTCCCATCATATTTCCAAGGAAATGTTCGAATCAATGTTAAGAGACGCCGCGGGTGATGCGGAGCGCGACGCGCGTATTCTTTGCCGTTGCGCGCAACCCGCCGATCATCCTGTCTTGCTCAACGTCCCCGAGAGCGAGTATGTCCACGGCGTCATTGTGGAAGCGGATTAAAAGGAAATGAAACGATCGTTTAAAATCGGCACGCGCGGCAGCAAGCTTTCGCTGGTTCAAGCGAATGAAGTCCGCGAACGGCTTCTGCGCGCTTGCGGCGAGCGATTTGATTTTGAGATTCAGATCATCAAAACGACGGGCGACAAGATGCCGGAGCTGCCGCTCGCCGCGCCTTTACACAAGGGGCTTTTCACGAAAGAACTGGAAACGGCTTTGCGCGCGGGAACGATTGATCTGGCCGTGCATTCGTGCAAGGACTTGCCGACGGAGTTGGAGGACGATCTTTGCATCGCGGCGGTTTTGCCGCGCCTGTCCGTTCGAGATGTTCTCATTCTCAAAGAAGGCATGACGCCGACTTTTTCAAGCTTGCCAGCCGGAAGCGCGATTTTCACGAGCAGCCCAAGACGCGAGCTCCAGTGGCTCGCCAGACATCCTCAAACTCGCGTGCTGCCGATCCGCGGCAACATTGACACACGCTTGCAGAAACTGCGGAACTACGCGGGCAATGCCGGTCTTCTTCTAGCAGAAGCAGGTATTTTGCGATTGCAGCCTTCTTTGGACGGGCTGCGCGTGTTCCCGTTGTCGTTGGAAGAGATGCTCCCCTCGCCCGGCCAAGGTGCATTGGCCATCGAAGCTTTAAAAAGCAATGCCGAGGCGTGTGAGGCCGCAGCTTCGGTAAATGATGTTTCTTCCGAAAAACAGGTGCGGGCGGAACGCGCGTTCTTGCACGCGATGGGCGGCGGTTGTCGCGCCCCTATCGCCGCTTATGCGCGGCCTGTTTCCGACAACGCGGCAGCTCTTCAACTGGACGCGATCGTTTTTAAAGGCGCGCACGGTTTGCTAAAAACCATGTCGGGCGAAGAACCGGAAATTTTAGGTAAAAATCTCGCTAAAGAGTTTTTAGGAGACATAATTTAGAATTGGTATGGATGGGAAATTTCATAAAAATTATCAGTCTGGCAGCCTTTTTAATTGGAAAAGAAAAGACCCATACACTGGAGAATGGAGAGAAGATTTCATGAAAATAGCTGGAAGAGCTATTGATAAAAGAACGGGAAAAGAAATTATTCTAAAAAAAGAAGACTTTCAAAATGAAAGATTAACAAACGATCCTAATGTAGAAATTCCACTTTACTTTAGAAACGATCCGTCAAAACGAGTGCGATATATTCCCACCACAGAAATTTTTAAAGATATTCGTTTCGAAGAACTGGAAAAGTATTTAACCAATTTAAAACTGTCCAGTTCGATGAAAACGGAGTTGAAAGGCAATCCTAACACGCAAGAAAAATGGGCGTGGGGGATTACTCAAGAGTTTAGAGATAAAAGGAAAATGCTTCTTTCTCCAGACAGCGTTGTTAAACAAGCGCGAAAGATGGGCATAATTTCTGACGCTCCGATTCTTAGCCTTGCGAGTGTAGAAAATTCCAATGAAAATTCAAATTTGAGTAACCCGTCGGCATTATCCTTAGATCGGGAATTTGCTCCTTGGAAACCAAGACCAAATCATGTGCATTTCAAAATTGGCTCTCCTTATCGCGTCATACATCATGGCAAAAAGTTTGTTGGAAGATTGTTGGAAAATCCTTATGGCACAGTTTATATCGACAAAAATTTGCTTAACGACTCCAGTTTTAATTTTCCATTTCAACTGACGTATAGAATTGAAAACGGCGTTCCCATACGGCTCTCAGAAGCGGAATCGATTGTTGTTTATATTGCAGGCACCTCAATAGGAAGAGATAAAAGATTTACGGAATGATACATTATTTCGTTTTCTTTAAAACTCGCTCCGCGCTTCGATTTCATGTCATTCCCGAAAGCGAAGCGAGTCGGGAATCCAGAAACATTACCCTTAAGAAAGACTGCTGGATTCCCGCTTTTGCGGGAATGACAAGGCACGTTATTTCCTGTTCTACATAAGACCTTCTCCTTACATATCTAAAATGAATGGCGTGTGTTATTTGATTGGCATGGGCGCAGGTGACTTGGGCATGGTCACTTTGCGCGCCAAGGAACTGATTGAGCGCGCGGATGTCATCGTGCATGACCGTCTCATCAATGCCGACGCGCTGGCATGGGCGCGGGCGGATGCGGAGATTATTGATGTCGGCAAATCGCCACATAACCATCCTTTGCCGCAAGACAAAATCAACGCCCTGCTCATCCGCCACACGCGCGCGGGCAAAGCTGTGGCGCGATTGAAAGGCGGCGATCCTTTTTTGTTCGGGCGCGGCGGCGAGGAAGCGGAGGCATTGCAAGCGGTGGCTTGCGCGTTTGAAATTGTTCCCGGCGTCACAGCAGCCTTGGCTGCGGCGGCTTGCGCGGGCATTCCCCTCACCCACCGGAATTTTGCTTCTTCCGTCACGTTTCTCACCGGCCATGAAGACCCGTTGAAAAATTTGAACAGCGTGGACTGGCGCGCGGCGGCGCAGTTGAGCGGAACGCTGGCGATTTATATGGGTATGGAAAGGCTGGCGGCGTTGATGGACGAACTTCGCGCAGGAGGACTTCCACCGGAACGGCCTGCGGCGGCGATTCAATGGGCGGGGACGGCAAGGCAGCGTGTTGTTGTCGGCCAAGTCTCTTCTCTTGCCGCTCTAGTAAAGGAACAAAACATCAGCGCGCCTGCTATTGTCATCATCGGCGAAGTGGTGAGATTGAGAGAAAAACTGGCGTGGATGGAAAAGCGTCCGCTCTTTGGAAAAAGAATTGTCCTGACGCGAATGCGCCGCCAAGCAAGCCGCCTGCGCGGGCTATTAGAAGAGCAAGGCGCGGAGGTGTTGGAGCTGCCCGTCATCAAAATCGCTCCGAAACGACCCGCAATGTCTTTGCCTTTGTCGCATTTTGATTGGCTCATTTTCGCCAGCCCAAACGCCGTGGAAAATTTCTTCGCGTGGATTGAACAAGAGGGAGACGTTCGAGATTTGGCGGGCATGAAGGTGGCGGCCATCGGCCCCGCTACGGCGGAGTGCGTCCGCAAGCGCGGCGTTCGGGTGGATTTCATGCCGCAGGCTTTCACGACGCGCGGGTTGATTGAATCGTGGCCGCATTTGCCTTGTTCCATGACCGCTCTTTATCCTTGCAGTAATTTAGCGAGCAATGAACTGGAGAATGCGCTACGCGACAAAGGCGTGAGCGTGAAGCGGCTGGAGGTTTATCAAACCCTGCCCGAACCCGACGACCGCGCGGGCGTGAGAAAGCGGCTGGAAAAAGAGGGTGCGGATTGGATTGTGTTTGCCAGTTCTTCCGCCGTGACGAATTTCAATGCTCTCAATTTGCGGCCCAAAGATTGCCGTTACGCGAGCATCGGCCCCGTGACTTCCGCGACGATGACTGCTTTCGGTTATCCGATTGACTTGGAAGCAGAGGAGAGCCGCGTGGAACAGCTTGTGGAAGGGATCGTCAAAACAGTTGTGTGAACTTACTTCTTTTTAGCGTGAGCGACTATTTTTTCTTCGATCTTCTTTTTCTCTGAAGCATCTTCCGTCGCGGCAAGGGCTTTTTCCCAATGCTGAACGGCGCGCGCTTTGTTGCGGAGCTTAAGATAAACGTCGCCGAGGTGATCCTGCACCGTGGGGTCTTTATCCATTTTTTTCACAGCAAGCAAAAGCAAGTCTCGCGCTTCCCTGAAGCGGCCCTGACGGTAATAAATCCAAGCAAGACTGTCCTGATACGCCGCGGCTTCGGGATCGAATTTGAGAGCGCGTTGCAACAATTTTTCCGCTTCGTCGAGTTTTTGATTTTGCTCGGCCCACATGTAGCCGAGGTAATTCATGGCCATGTGATTGTTGGGTTCAAGCGTGAGGGCCTTTTGGAAATACTTTTCCGCAGCGGCGGCGTCTCCCGCGCGTTCGCATGTTGAGCCGTATTCAAAATAGAAATTGGAATTGAGAAAATCCTTGGCGTCGGCTCCGATTTTTTCGGCCAATTCAAAAGCAGTGCGGGATTCTTGATTTTTTTTCGCCACTCTTAATGCAATGCCGCGCATAAAGGGAAGGCGGGGTTCGGTTGGAAAAGCGCGCTGGGCGTCGAGCAGCGTTTCCGCGGCTTTTTCGGGCTTTTTGTTGAGCAGTTGGACGCGGGCCAAGTTGACATAATCATTCGCATCCGGTTCGCCGAGTTTGACGTTAAGGAGGCAGTAATCTTCGGCCTTTTCAAAATTTTCGAGGTTTTCATAAAGCGCCGCTAAAACCGGATACATTTTTTTGTTTTCCACTGTCTTGTCTTCGAGCATTTGTTCTAGCACTTCCACGGCTTTTTTTTCCTGATGAGAAGCAATCAACGCCGCGGCGAGGCGGCTTTGGATATCAGGAAAACTGCGAGCAAGGGCGTAGGTTTTTTCATAGAAAACGGCGGCCTTGGCGTTGTCTTCAGCATGAACGGCAAGTTCTGCCACTTGAAACTGAAGCCTTGCGTTGCGCGGATCGAGAGCCGCGGCTTTTTCAAAAAGAGGCAAAAGACGGCGGGAAATGATGGTGGGAGACGGATGATCTAATTCCAGCATCAAATTACCCAATCGCTCCCCTAACTTGAGATAATAAGCGGAACTTTGGGAAGATTCTTTGGGAGCTTGCTTTAAAGCATCGTCTAAACTGTGGCGCGCTTTTGCCGCTTCCTTCTTTTTAAAATATCCTAACGCGAGCAAAGAACTGATTTCAGCCGAGCGAGAGCCGCTTTTTTGAGCAGCTTCGAGAAGCTGAACACCCTCATCGGCGCGGCCAAGCTGGCAGAGCACATCCGCCTTGGCGATTTGAAGGGGCAAATAATTCGGGTCTGATTTTAGAGCTTGGTCAAAACTTTGCAACGCTTGCTCAAGCTTTCCCTTCTCCGCCAGCATTGTTCCTTGAACAAAAGAAGAGGCGGCTTCCGCGCGCTGGGCGCGAGGGAGTTCTTGCGGAGGTTGCTTGCTTTCCGGCGCGACGCCGCAAGCTAAGTTAATTAAAATAAGCCACACGCCTGCGCTAACCCGCGCGGTGCGCGAGGGAAGCGAGTATTTCATGTGCTAATCAATTAAGCCTTGTAACGCAAACGCTTCTTGTGCCGGTTGGCCCTTCTACGCTTGCGCCTCTTGTGCTTAGCAATCTTGCTTTTTCTTTGTTTCTTAATGGAACCCATGGGAAATGATGATTTAAAAACTTTTTTGTTTAATAGACAACTTTATTTAGAGGATATTCGATGATGCCCTCCGCTCCAAGTTGCTTGAGATGAGGGATAATGTCTCGCACGACGGTTTCGTCAATGATTGTTTCCACAGCGATCCAGCCTTTGAGCGAGAGCGAAGAAATCGTGGGATTACGCAAAGCAGGCAAAGCTTTTAAAATTTTAGAAAGGTCTTTTTCGCGCAGGTTCAGTTTCAATCCCACTTTACCGCGCGCGGCCAAAGCCGCTTGAATCAACAGAACGATCCTTTCAATGCGCTTGCGAGCCGTGGCGTCTTTCCACGCGGTGCGGTTGACGACGAACTGCGGATAAGACTCCATCAACGTGTCCAAGATGCGCAGGTTATTCGCGCGCAAGGAAGACCCCGTTTCCGTGATGTCCACAATGGCGTCCACTAGTTCCGGAACTTTGACTTCCGTCGCGCCCCATGAAAATTCCACTTGGGCTTTGATGCCGTGCCGCCGTAAATATTGCTTGGTTAAATTCACCGCTTCCGTGGCGATGCGTTTGCCTTTGAGCTGGCTCGGCTTCTTGATGGGCGAGTTTTCCGGAACGACAAGAACCCAGCGCGCAGGCGCGGAACTGGCTTTGCTAAAGGGAAGATCGCAGGCGACATGAACTTTGGCGTTGCTCTCCGCGACCCAATCCCTGCCCGTGATGCCGGCGTCCAGAAAGCCTTGCTCCACGTAAGAAGCAATTTCTTGCGCGCGCAAGAGGCGGACTTCAAAATCGTTCGTGTCAACGGACGGTTTATAGGAGCGGCTGGAAAGGGTGATGTTAAATCCGGCGTTTTTGAAGAGCGCAAGGGTGGCGTCTTGCAAGCTGCCTTTGGGAAGGCCAATGCAAAGCGGCATTTTTTTTGCGATTCGTTTCTGATTCATGACTGCAAAGGAAAAGAAGATGGTAGCGGCGCTGCACGTCAAGTCGAGGCTTCTTTTTTACTTCACACCCTCGCCTTCAGCTCCCGCGCTAAACGCAAAGCGCGCGGGGAGTTGAGCTGTTTTTGAATCGCCTTATCCTGCTGGCCGGACTTTTTAACAGGACGACGAATAGAAAGTTGCTTGGGGGAACGGCAAGGTTTTTTCTCCATGCATTTACAAATAGCAAAAATGCCGATAAAATTCCACCTTGTAAAAGTGTTATGAAAGCGCGATGTGTCCTTTATTCGGGAAGAGTTCAGGGCGTGGGCTTTCGCTATGCCGTCAAGCAACTGGCCGCTGGTTATGAAGTGAGCGGTTATGTTCGCAATTTGCCGGATGGCAATGTAGAACTTCGGCTGCAAGGCGCGCCGGAGGAAGTGAAGGCGATGGAGCAAGCGGTCATGGAAAGTTATCTGCAAGGGTTTATTCAAAAAACGATTGCGGAGGATGTTGCTGTTGATGAAAAAATAAAGGGATTTCAGATTCTTACGTAACATGAAAGAAGAGATGCCTCACGATGGTGAAGATGTCGTCGTCGCGCGCGGCTTAAGCAAGAGTTTTAAGCTGCCTTGGCGGCGAGGTTTGTTGCTGGCGGTGCAAAAGCTGGATTTAACGGTCAAGCGCGGCGAGGTGTTCGGATTGCTCGGCCCGAACGGCTCCGGCAAGAGCACGACGATGAAGTTAATGCTGGGATTGATTCGCCCCACCGCAGGCGCAATTACTGTTTGCGGGCATCCGGCGCGTTCGATGGCGGCGCGGCGGAAAATCGGTTTTCTCCCTGAAAATCCTTACTTCCCCCAATTTCTCACGGCGCGGGAAGTGCTGCGCTATTATGGCGCGTTGTGCGGCTTGCATGGCCGCGCTCTCGAAACGCGAGCGACGGAGCTTTTAGAATTGGTCAGGCTTCAAGACGCGATGAACCGCACGCTGCGCGTTTTTTCCAAGGGCATGTTGCAACGCATCGGGCTGGCTCAAGCTTTGCTGCATGATCCGGAGATTCTTCTTCTCGACGAGCCGACGGCAGGCGTTGACCCCATCGGCTCAAGGCAAATTCAAAATCTGCTGCTCGATTTAAAAAAGTGGGGCAAGACGGTGATTTTTTCTTCTCACTTGCTGGGACACGTTCAAGAAGTGGCCGACCGCGCGGCGATTCTTCATTTAGGAAAAAAAATGTGCGAGGGTTCCTTGGAAGAGCTACTCACCGTTCACGGCGAGTTTGAAATACGCGGGCGCGGGCTGTCGCCGGAATCGGAAAAAGAAGTAAGCGATTTCTTAAGAAGCAAACGCGCGGCGGACATTCGCATTTCTAAATCGCGCCGCGATCTGGAAGGATTTTTTGTGGAGACGGTCACGCGGCCATGAAAGCTCTCACGGACAGTTTCAGGCGCATCCATGCCATCGCCATCAACACGCTGACGGAAGCGCTCCGCCAAAAAACGCTGCACGTTCTTTTGCTTTTTGGGGTGGCCATCGTCGCTTCTTCCAACTTTTTCACTCAATTCGCTTTTCAAGAGCAGTTCAAGTTTCTCAAGGACATCGGTTACGCCGGCATTAGTTGGACGGGGTTGGTCATCGCCCTGCTTGGAGCGGCGCAGTTGATTCCGGCGGAAATGGAGCGGCGCACGATTTATGTGGTCATGAGCAAACCCGTGCGGCCTTTTGAATTTATCCTCGGCAAGTACATGGGGCTCGTCGCGCTGCTGACGTTGATGATCGCCGTCATGTCCGTTATTTTTGCGGCTGTGTTATGGTGGAAAGAAGCGGAATTGGTCAACGCCGCGGTGAAATCCGCCGACCAAGAACTCATCGCCAAAATCCACGCCGAGGCGCGCGATCCGCGCCTGCTCCAAGCCGTTTTTCTTGTCTGGGCCAAGCTCTGCGTCATCGCCTCTATTTCCGTGCTGTTGTCCACCGTGGCAACGTCCACCATTTTCATCATCTCTATGACGGTGGTGATTTACATCATCGGCCATTTGCAAACGATCGCGCGGGAGATGTGGGCTTCCCAAGAAAGCGGCATGCATTTATGGGAACGCATGTTTTTAGGAACCGTCACTTTCCTCGTGCCAGATTTGAACGCCTTTAATTTGATTGATGAAATTATCGCAGGTCACGCGACGCAGTGGAATCAAACGGGCGAGATTTTGCTTTATTCATCAGTTTATGTCGCCGTGTTGATCCTTGTGTCTTCTTTAATTTTTGAGAACCGAGAGCTGTGAAAAGCATCCTTCTTGCTTGCGCTATTTTAATCGCGTGGGGCGTCGCCAAAGTCCCGTGGGAAGGGAAAATGGAGCAGCGGCTCAAGCTTGCGCAATCCAGCGCGATGATGCCTATTTCCGGCGAGATGCGCGATCAGTTGGGACAAGGGCTTGCGCTGGCTGTGCTAGGCGGATTTCGCGGCCTTGCCGCTAACTTTCTCTGGTTAAAAGTCATGGACGCTTGGGAAAATACGGAATGGGTGAGGCTGCGCGGCTACGCGGAAATGGCCGTCACGCTGCAACCGCGCGTCGCCTTTTTTTGGGAACTCGGCGGCTGGCACATGGCGTGGAACGCTAGCATTTCAGCGGAAAATTCTACCGGCGAGCCCAACGAACACCGCCGAAAAATGCGAGCGCGGCAATGGCTCGAAGAAGGCAGGAATTTTTTAGAGCGCGGCGCGCGCGTCATTCCGGACAGTTTGGACATTTGGATGAAGCTTGGGGATTTGTATTGGCAACGATTAAAAGATTACCGCTCCGCGTCCAAGTATTATAAAAAAGCTTCTGAGTGCCCCGGCGCGCTCCCCTTTGTGGCGCGGCTCGGAGGCATTGCCTTGGAAAGAGCCGGAGACGATCGCGCCGCGTATGATTACTTCGTCGAAATCTGGCGCAGTGTTTCCCATCATCCGAGAGACCCGTCCCGATATTGGGAAGCTATCGCAGATAGAATCCATTTCTTAGAAAATAAGCTGAATATCCCGAAGGAAAAGAGCGCGGTGAATGAAAAAGGATTCTAATCCATTTCCTATGAAAAACGATGTAGCTCAACCAACCCTCAAACTGCTCATCGTCAAGCCGACTGCTTTAGGCGATGTGGCGCAGGCTTGTCTCATTGTTCCCGCGATTAAAAAACTGCGGCCCGACTGGCATGTGTCATGGGTTGTGGATTCCGACTACGCCGCCGTGTTGAAGCTTTGTCCGGGGGTGGATGAAATCATCGAGTTTCCGCGTCGTCGCTGGCGGGAACAGCCGTGTTTGCTGGAAATCGGCCGATGGCTGCTGCGCTTACGAAGGGCGCGTTTTGATGTTGTTTTGGATTTGCAAGGGTTGGCGAGGAGCGCGGGGATAGCGTTTGCCTCCGGGGCGCGACGGCGGATCGGGCTGCAATCTTCGCGCGAGTTGGCTCGATTCGCTTATACGGAAATTGTCCAAGACGATGAGAAACACGCTGTGGATCGTTACCAACAAGCCGTCGAGCATCTCATCGGGCACTCTCTGCCGTCAACGGAACAGTTGCGTCAGCCGCCGCTTCCGGACGGTCTTACTCCCCACTCCTACACCGTCCTGCACCCTTACAGCTCATGGGAAACAAAGCTCTGGCCGTGGGAACGTTTCAACAGGCTGGCGCATTTTTTGCCAAGAGAAAAATTTGTCATGGTGGGAAACGGCCCTTTCTTTCCCGTTTTGGCTGATAACGTTTTGGATTACCGCAACCAAACTTCTCTGGAACAATTGATGTCTCTCCTCGGCCATGCGCGCATGGTCATCAGCACGGATTCCGGCCCCGCGCACCTAGCCGCCGCTTTTGGCCGACCGGTGATTTGTCTCTTCGGCGCGACGGATCCCGACCTGACCGCGCCCCGCGCGCCGCAAACCATCATTCTCACCAGTCCCATCCCTCACCGCCCGTGCCGACAAAAAATCTGCCGCCGCTCTGACCCGATGCAATGTCTCACGAAAATCAGCGTGGAAGCAGTTCGCACGGCATGCATAGCATTGCTTGAAAAATAAGATTGATTACTCCATAATTTATTTTCCATGTATTTGGGAAATCTTTTTCTACTTCCCGCAGCTTTGTTCTTTTTTTCGCTGGCAACAAGCTACGCTCAAATGGAAATCGGCCTGACTTCTCCGCGGCAAAACTTCTTACTCTACGAACCCATCCTTCTGGACGTGGAAGTGAAAAATACGTCGAGCGAATCTTTCGACTTGGATAATCATTCCTCGCCGTGGCTGTCTTTTCTCGTTTTCAAGGATGACGGAACAAAAATCCCCGCCGATCTGCCTTTTCCTCCTCCCTCTCGCAAATTAGAGCCGGGAACGGCGGTAAGTTTTCCCGTCAACATCACACCGTGGTATCGCATCCGTGAGACAGGACAATATCGTGTCCAAGCCGCCGTTCAGCTTCCCGACGGCAGTTCTTTGATGAGCCAGCCGTTAACCATCAATGTGGGCATGGGCGGCATCGTCTGGAATGATAACCATTCTGAAAAAGGCCGCGCTTATAGTCTCATCCGCTTCGTGGATCAAAATCAGCCTTACCTCTATTTGCGCGTGGAAGAACCCTCCAATAACATTGTTTATGGCAGCCCGCGGTTAGGGCCGGTGAATCCGGCGTTGCCTCTGGCACCGCCTCAATTCGACAACCAAGGCCGTCTCCATATTTTGCATTCCGACAGCGCGACGAGCCGTTGTTACACCGTCGTCAACGCAGAGGGACAAATTTTAAGCAGCGAATCGTTCGCCATCGCCGATTTTATTCCTCAACTTGTCCAAGATGAACAGGGCGCCATCAACGTAACAGGAAGAACAATTCCCGACCCACTACCTTTAACGGAATGTTCGGAAGGCTCTTGCCCCCTTCAAAATCAGAAACCAAGGACGCCCAGCTCGCTCTCGAACATTAAGCGTGGGTCCAGAGGGATTTGAACCCCCAACCAAGGCATTATGAGTGCCCTGCTCTAACCGTTGAGCTATGGACCCCTTTTCTTCCTCCTTTAGCTCTAGCGGCGGCGAACATCAAGCTTTACAAAGAAGCGGTTCTGTCATTTACTTTTCATTTCGCCCATGGCTGGATAGCTCAGCTGGTAGAGCAGCGGACTGAAAATCCGCGTGTCGGCGGTCCGATCCCGCCCCTCGGCACCAGTTGAAAATTATTTCCTTTGATGCTAATCCGAGATACATTTCGGATTATTTTGCTATAATGGGGAGAGCAGCAGGAGTATATGTAGGGCACACATCCGTGGCATGCGACTCCGGCGCATGAGAAGCAGCGAAAAATATCGGGCAGTGGCGCAGTCCGGTAGCGCACTAGCATGGGGGGCT
>JAZDII010000023.1:0-15909 GCA_043805085.1 bacterium | reverse complement strand
GATTGTTGGACGCGCCGTCAATTTCGATGACGTCCATCGAGCGACCCTCGGCGATTTCCACGCAAATTTCGTCGTTGGGGTCGAAATTTGTTTTCGGCCCGCCCGGGCAGTTTAACGCTTTAGCCAGAATGCGCGCCGTGGAGGTTTTGCCGATGCCGCGCGGCCCGACGAAAAGAAAAGCGTGGGCGATGCGGCCCGTTTCAATCGCGTTGCGCAGCGTCCGCACGACGTGTTCTTGGCCGACCACTTCTTCGAAGGTCTTCGGACGATACTTGCGCGCAAGGACTTGGTAACTCACGCCCTTATCCTAGGCGATGAACCGTCAAAGGAAAACTTAAATTAAGCGGCCTGAAGTAGGCGGGGATATTTGCCTGTCACCGCATCACCCACCCAAATATCTTCGTCCAATTCCTCCCATCGCAAAGCTTTGCCGCCTAAGCGAAGCTTCACGCGCTTAAGCTGCGCTTCAGTCGCCTCTGCTAAGCGTGGGTAATAAGCCACAGGGAAGCTGTGCGTTGCTCCATCTGCTAGGCAGAGGTGAATGCTCCTGCCTTTAATAGTCACTTTCTTGGCGATCATGGTTGATGCACTTTACGTAAAACGGTGGGCACGTCTGTAAAACTTGCCTATAATAAGATGGCATGAAAGAAAAAATACTGGTGGCGATGTCCGGCGGGGTGGATAGCAGCGTGGCGGCGGCGTTGCTGAAGGAGAGCGGCGCGGAGGTGGTCGGCGCGTACATGAAGAATTGGGCGAATGAGGAAAACGTCCTCGCTTGCCCTTGGGAGCAGGATATTGCGGATGCCCGCGCGGCGGCGGAGAAGCTGGGCATCGAGTTTCGCGTGGTGAATTTGATGAAGGAATATCGGGTGCGCGTGGTGGATTATCTTTTGCGCGAGTATCAGGGGGGCGTCACGCCTAACCCCGACGTCATGTGCAACCGCGAGATCAAGTTCGGCGTTTTTCTTCAATATGCGCTGGATCATGGGTTCGATGCCGTGGCGACGGGGCATTATGCGCGCAGGCGACAGAATGATGAAGGTTCATGGGATTTGTTGGAGGGCGCGGATAAGAACAAAGACCAGTCTTACTTTCTCGCTCTTCTTAAGCAGGGGCAAATCATTCATGCTCGTTTTCCTATCGGCGAGCTGCGCAAGCCGGAGGTGCGGCGTCGCGCGGCGCAATTTGGTTTGCCCAACGCGCAGAAAAAGGACAGCCAAGGCATCTGCTTTATCGGGCAGATCAAAATGAGCGATTTCTTGCGGCGTTTCGTGCCGGACAGTCCGGGATTGATTGTGAATCAGCAAGGAAAGCGGCTCGGCGAGCATAAGGGGCTGCACTTTTACACCATCGGCCAGAGAAAAGGCATTCGCGTGGCGTCGAATCAGCCCAACGAAGCTTACGTCGTTGTTGAAAAAAGGCAGACGGCGAATGAACTTGTCGTCGCCTTTGACCGTCCTGACTCGCCAGGACTTTATACTACTCGCTGGCAAGTCGGCGGCCTTTCCTTCACTAACCAACCTATTGTTGAGGCGAAGAAATTGTTGGCGCGACCTCGTTACCGCGCGCCTGCTGCTGCTGCGGAGTTTTTACCGCAGGCCGACGGTTCCGCGCTTGTTACCTTTGAAAAGTCCCAGCGCGCCATCGCCCCCGGACAGATTTGCGCCCTTTATGAGGGGGAGAGGTTGTTGGGGGGAGGGGTGTTTGTTTTATAGGGAGTCTCTCGCTTTTTCAGCGATGAAGACTCCCTAAAAGCTATAACCAGAAGTTCGCATTTATTTATTAAAGGAACGTTTTTCTTGGAGAGGGACGGCTTCTTGTTGGGCCTCTTCGCCACCGATGTTTTGGCCACGGTTGATGAAGTCTTCCATTTTTTCTTTCATTTGCGTCACTGCCTTTAAAGCAAAACCTATTTTTTCTCCAGTCCATTTAAGGAATTTAGGTAATTTTTCATCCAGATTGTTGGTGAAGAAATTTTCCATGTCTTCAATCTTCGTTTGGATCGTTTTGGAATTGAGGGCCATGAGCGCTTGCATGTCTTCCATCGTGAACGGCCTTCCGTCAGGATGCGTAAGTTCTTCCATGTTAATTTCTTTCGGATCAGGAATAACGCCAATGGGCGTCTCAATACCCTCAGCTTTTCCCTCACGATATTTTAGTATCCATTCAAGGATGCGGATGTTATCGCCATATCCAGGCCACATGAACTCGCCTTTTTCGTTGAGCCTAAACCAGTTGACTTGAGCAAAAGTTGGAGCGCCTTCCGGATTTTGTTTCAGAACATATTTAAACAGTTGATAGAAGCATTGAAAATGACCTGCCATATCCTTTCCAAAAAAGGGCTTCATCGCTCCGGGATCACGACTTCTTTCGCCGGCTTTACCCACTTCAGCCATGGTTGTTAAGGAATCCAACCCCATGAAAAGCGCCATGGCTTGTTTAAGACTGGCGGGCACTATTGCCGGGGGCATCTCTGGTTGTCTTCCGCCAAATACAATAAAATCCAAAGGAACAGCTTGATTCCACTCTGGAACGATTTTCGGATTTCCTGTTGCAGGAGTAGTATATCTTGCATTTTTATCCGCGATGGTTCGCAAGGCGTTAGCGTCGTTGATATCTATTTCTTCACCTTGCCAATTGATAACCTTCCCGCCCTTACTTTTAATATATTCCCGCATGGCAGCAGTATCTTTCGCCTTGTCCATGTGGAACATACCTTGGTGAAGAGGATACCATTCGCCGGTTTCGACGTCTTGAACGCGGCCGTAGTTGGTAAAGATCGTATTTTCTTTCGTGCTTTCTATAGCTGCGGCGTTGCTTTCCGGCGAAGTCCCAGGTCCAACGCCGAACATGCCGGCTTCCGTGTTTCTTGCGAAAATGCGGACTTTGCCGTCGCTATCTTTGCCTGCTGTCAGTTGAACAATATCGTCGCCGAGACAGGACACTTCCCAATCAGGAAGTGTGGATGGAAGCATCGCAATGTTCGTTTTTCCGCAGCCACTGGGGAATGCGCCGGCGCCGTAACGAACCTCACCCGTTTTTTTGTTCGTCATTTTGAAGAGCGCCATGTGAGCCGGAACCCACGCTTTCGACCAATCTCCCGTTTTGAGGGCTTCCTTTATGGAATCGCGCGATTGAGCATCGTCCATACGCAACGCGTGGCATTTTTTGCCCAAGAGAGCGTTTCCGCCATAGCCACTACCAAAAGACCAGATAAGTTTCCTTGCAAATTCCCCTACCTTTCTTGTCGTCGTCCTAACCCCATCTACAAAATGCGATATCCATCTGGCTCCCTCCTCTGTCCTGCAAGACCATTTAAGGCCCGAAGGAAGAAGCACATCTTCTTGGCCTGGAGCTAATGGTTGACCTGTCGAGTGGTTGCCAAAAACGGTTTGCTCATTGACGCGCTTTAAAATCTTGTTTCCGTATTCATCTTGGCCCACACGAACCATGATATGTTGGTTAATGGCAACGTAGCGGGAATCTGTCACCATGAAGCCTATTTTTGTGTGAGGATTATCAAGCGGTCCCATGGCATAAGGGATGACGTACATGGTGCGGCCCTTCATGGAGCCTTGGGACAACTTGGAGAGAATCTCCCGCATTTCTTTAGGATCCATGTGATTGCCGCCAGCTTCTGTCTTATCATCTGAACAAATTACCGTTATTTTAGGATCTCTCGCTGTATCCGCTTCGTTTGAATTGGCGGCGTAATTTCCGTTGCCTGCTAATTTAAGGAGTTCGTTGTTTGCTACGGCTTCAGCCACCAATTGGTTATATTCTGCGGAGCCTCCCTCGAGAACAAAAACATTGTCCGGCTGAAACATTTCGGCTGCTTCGTCGATGAATTGGTCTGCTATCGCATTTCCCGTCTTATGCGACTCGTCATAATAAAAGCCCATATTATTCCTTTCTCTAAGGTTTGGTTGGCATTCAAATCTGAATGCCGGAAGTTAATGTGTTGAGCCCAGCTTTCCGTCAAGCGACTTTTTTGAAAAAAAAGAGCCTCCGCACTTTTTTCTCGCTCCTTTGGGAAAAATGCGCAGGATTTTTGCTCGCATCGTATGAGTAAAAAAAATGTTGCCGGGCGCGCGAGGTATCGCCGTATTTTATTGAAGCTAAGCGGCGAAGCGTTGGCCGACGCGAAGGATCACATTTCGACTGCCCTTCTTAAAAACATCGCCGCGCAGATTAAAGAGATTCATCACATGGGCATTCAGGTGGCCATTGTCATCGGCGGGGGCAATATTTGGCGCGGGTTGACGGCGGCGGACGCGGGCATGGAGCGCACGACGGCGGATTACATGGGCATGTTGGCGACGATGATCAACGGCCTTGCGTTGCAAGACGCGCTGGAGCGGCAAGGCGTGGAGACGCGCGTGCAGACGGCGATTTCTATGAAGAGCGTGGCGGAGCCGTTCATTCGGCGGCGCGCGATGCGGCACTTGCAGAAAAAGCGCGTTCTCATTTTTGTGGCGGGCACGGGTAATCCTTATTTTTCAACCGACACCACCGCCGCTTTGCGCGCGAGTGAAATCGGCGCGGAAGTGTTGCTCAAGGCGACGAAAGTGGACGGCGTTTATGACTGCGACCCGAAGAAAAATCACAAGGCCAAACGTTTTACGCGCCTCACTTATCTCGATGCTTTAAAAGGCCGTCTTCAGGTGATGGATTCCACCGCTTTCAGCCTTTGCATGGATAATAATCTTCCCATTATCGTGTTTGAACTGTTCAAAAAGGGCAATCTGAAGGCTGTTGTGCAGGGCAAGCCTGTGGGCACTTTGGTGACGGAGTAATTTTATGACAAAGGACGATGTTCTTTTCGAGATGGAAGAAAAGATGGAGAAGACGTTTAACAAAACGCATGAGGATTTTAACGGCGTGCGCACGGGCAAGGCCTCGCCGATGCTGGTGGAGGGGCTGCGCGTGGATGCTTACGGTTCCAGTATGAAACTGCGCGAGCTGGCGGGCATCACCGCGCCGGAGCCGCGGCTTATTGTCATTCAGCCGTGGGACGCCGCCAACATCGACCCGATTCGCAAGGCGATTGAGGAATCCAACATCGGCATTTCGCCGATGGTGGACGGCAAGATCATTCGGCTGCCTATTCCGGAGTTGTCCGAGGAACGGCGGAAAGAATTAGTCAAGGTGACGCGAAAAATTGCGGAGGATGGGCGCGTCGCCATCCGTCATAACCGACGCGATGCTTTGGACGCGCTGAAAAAAATGCGCAAAGAGAGTGTTTTGACGGAAGATGACTTGGAATACGCGGAAAAGGAAATCCAACACCTTACCGATTCTTACACCGAAAAGGTGGACAAGCTTCTTGAGGCTAAGGAACAAGACATCCTTAAGGTCTAGCCGTTTGGTTTTGTCGTAATTGATTCTTGAGGCGTTGCTGTTCCTCCGGCGGCAAGTTCCAGTAAGCTTGGCGAATGTCTTGGGTTTGAACAGGAGTTTGAGTCGCCGGCCACTTTAAACCGACCTTATTTAAGGTGGATAGAGATGGGGATGTCAGTTGAGTGGTTGTCCATTGCTCCTCTACCACGACGGCGGTTTTTTGTTGCTCGCGGTCAATTTTCTTTTGCTTCCACTCGGCCAGCGTGATGAGGATGAACAGCAACGCCGCCAAGTTGATGCCTAATTTGAAGAGCGTTTCCATACTAGTGATTTTATTTGTCAGACCACTATATTAGACGCTTTAGCCTGAAGTGTTATTAGAAAAAACAACGCGGTTTTTTGCTTCTTCAGCGCGGCGTTTTTGTTCTTCGAAAGCTTTCAGCCGCTCCAGAAGGCGTTGCCGTTCTCCGGGAGGGACATTGCGGTAGAAGTAATCCGTGTGCAAATCACGAACGCTCCGGCCCTCGCCCACGATACGATAAGCGGGGCCTCCGTCGCTCCACGAGGTGTAGCGCGGTTCTCCGAGGGATGCTAATGAGCGAACGGGAGCGGGGACAAGCTTGCGTAGACGGAATTTTCCCGGATTGAGAACGTCGCTCCAAATGACGAGAAAAAGCAGTATCGCTACGCCAACCAGCAACCTTCCGTCTGTAAAATCGTTTGGCATATCATTTCTCGGCTACGCCTTTATGATGCGGCGTTTGGACGGGTTTGTCAAATGGGCGGGGCCAAGCCGGTAGTGTCCTAATTTGACGAAAAATTACCTATTTATTAAAAAACCTTCCCTGCGCCCGAGATTGCTTCGTCGCTCGCAATGACAAATGCAACACGTATGGCATTGTCATTGCGAGCAAGGGAAGCGCATGCACCTTCGCGACAGCGAATCCCAACAACTTGCAGAGCAACAAGCCGCATAGCGGAGGGGCGATGGCCGCAACCAATCTCCCATTTTCCGAGCGGGAGCGCGTAGAAAATGGGGCTTCCATTTTCAATTTAGGACACCACCGCCAAGCCTCCACGCTTGACATAACAACAAGCGAAGCGATGGTATGAAGGCTTATGTTGCACCGTATTTTATTGGCTAAACTCCATGCCAATTCTCCTCCTGAAAAAGTTGAAGAACTGATGATTGAAAGCCGCATTCGGCTGCTAAAAATCCCTGAAGCGTTGAATCTTCGTTGCGGCAAAAGTCTCGAAGAGAAGGATGCTGCTTATGACTTTTTCCTTTCCATCGAGACGGAAAATTCATCCAAAATGCGCATCATCGAAGAAAGCGCGATTTATTTAAAATTTCAGCATCAAGTGCTGGAAAAACTTGCCGCGAAAATTTCCCAAATGGACTTTGAAATGGAGCCGGGCAAAGACGTGCGTTTTTCATAGCATTCTTTTGTGTCACTCTCGCGTAAGCGGGAATCCAGAGGGGTTGGATTCCCGACTCGCTTCGCTATCAGGAATAACAGGAAGCGGTGTTTTATATAGAGCGAGGCTTTTTCAATAAATATTAAAGGTAATCTCTTCCCAGTAACCTTCGCCAAGTTGTTGTTTTAATTCGAGCGGGAAAGGCTCCAACGCGCCCACTTCAAGGACGGAGCGGCGCGAGATGTCGGCTAGGACGGTGTGGGGGTCTCCTTCCACAAATTCCGTTTTTTCAATGACGCCGTTGGCGCGAATGTAAAAGCGGACGCGCACCTGCCCGATGCTTAAAAGAGACATTCTGTTTTGCACATAAAGATACCAGCGCGATCCGATGGCGCGGTAGAGTTTACTCTTATAACGTCCCATGGCGCTTTCTTGGCTGGCTAGGGAAGCTGCGTCGCCTAACGCCGCGCCACCGGAAATTTGGGACGCGCGACGATCCGCGGAAAACACGCTGGGCGGAGCGCGAGCGGCAACGTCTCGCGGGGGAGCCGGGCGCGGGGTGGGACGAGCCGAGAGGGAAGGCTCAAAAACATCTTTGCGTGTGGGGAGGAGTCCGCTTTCTTCCGGCGGTTTGACATCTTGTTTGGCGATGGGGGACGGTTGCGGCGCGGGTTGCAGTTGAGGTTGTTCAGGCGGCGAGGGAGGCACAGGCATCTGGCCGCGATAGGAGGGGGAAATTCGTGATTCGCGCGTTTCCAGCCAAGGCGCTTTTTCGCCGCTCACGGAGGGAAGGCTAGCGTTGCCTGCTCCGCGTTCGCGGCTGGCGGCGATGGTGTTGGCTTCGCTTTCAAGCTGCGCATGGGGGTCGGGTTTGTCGGTCTTGACCATGCCGGAGGAATCTAAGAATGCTTTTTTAGTTTCGACGGATTTGGGGACTAAAGTAAGGGCGATCGTGCGAGCGGGAGTTTTTTTAGGAGACCAGCTAATCAAGTGCGCCAAGGCAAGCCCCCACGGCAGCAGCAGCAGAAAGAAAATGTGCAAAAATAGGGAAAGCCCAATAAACAGGGAAATCCATTTTTTTTGCATGAGAAAAAAAATATAACGAGGGTTTGGTGTCTGACCAGAAAAAGGCGGCAGGAAGCCTGATAGATTTGACGATGGGTGAAGGAGGTCACATTGAGAAAATTATGAGTCACCTTTCTCCCAAAGAAGAAAGAGCTATCTACGAAGCGTTGAACAGCTTTTACGCCGTAAGTTCTCGTTTAAATCGACTTGACGGCGCGGCTCTGGAATTTGTGAAGAAGCGCAAGTTCGTTGATGGGTTATTTGCTGAACTATGCGCTTACGCGGAGCTGAAGGTGAGAGAGCAACCAGATTCCAATTATAAGATTGTCTTGGAAGAATTGAGGCTGCTTCTCTTTGAACCGACAGATATTTTGCCCTTAGTAGCACAGAAGCTACAAGAATTTGATCAGAATCCTCAAAACCTCGCTGGCGTGAAGGCGCTCTTGCGCCCGCTAAGTAGCGCCATGGAGCAGAGTCATGCCGAATGGCTTGGTTGCAGATATGCTAGCTTGGAAGGCGCCGCTACACCGCCGTATGAAGGTGAATTAAGGTCTTTCATTCTCAACAACGCGAGTGTCATTTTTGAACACCCTGAAGCGTTTTTTGAGGCTGTTAGCCAACAGCGAAAAAAACTTTGTTCTTTAGAAAAGGACGGCAAGCACCGTCACCTTAAATCCGATGGGTTGCCGTCGGAGGTGGGTGGTGGTGTTGAGGATCGTCAAGGCAAACGACCGGGACTAAAAAAGTAAAAAGCAACGCGCTCCAACAACACATCAGTTGTCTATTTTACAGCAACGATAAATCTCGGTCTCTCGGCTAAGTCTAATTCAACGGATACGGAGGCAAAACCGGCTTGTTGGGCGAGGATTTTCATTGTCTCCGCTTGCACGGGGCCGATTTCTAGAAAAAGGCGCGGGGCGAGTTGGGCGGCTTGGGGCAGGAGCTGGCGGATGAAATCAAGGCCGTCTTCGCCGCCGTGCAAGGCTGAAGGCGGGTCGGCGCGGACTTCCGTGGGAAGGTTTTTCATTTCTTCCGTGGTGAGATAGGGCAAGTTGGCGACGACGGCTGCGGCGGGTTTGGTTTGGTTTTCGAGCAGAGATTGGCAGAGCCATGACACGGCCAGTTGCGGAGTGCGCGCGTGGTTTTCCTTCGCCAACTCCAGAGCCGCGTTGGAATTGTCCGTGGCGACGACGCGCCAACCGGCCAGTTGCGAGGCAAGAGCTAATGCCAGCGCGCCGGAGCCTGTGCCTACATCATAAATCAAACCGGGCGTTACTTCCCGAAGGTTTTTCACAACAAGCTCAACGAGCAATTCCGTTTCCGGCCTTGGAATCAACGCGGCGGGAGAGCACTTCAACGTCAGGCCACAGAAAGAAGTTTCGCCGGTGATGTGCTGAATGGGTTCGCGCTGGCCGCGCCGTTTGAGAAGAGGGCGGAGCTTGGCTAGGGTTTCTTCGCTGATCTCGCGCTCGAAGTTGAGGTAAAGGTGGAGCCGCGGCATGTTCAACACATGGCCCATCAGAAGTTCCGCTTGCAAGCGGGGCGATTCCACGCCGTGATTTTTGAGATATTCCGAGCAATCGTTGAGAATTTCGAGAAGGCGTCGCGGGGCGGGCATGTTGGAATGAAATTGGCGGAATGAGGGAAAGAAGCTAGCGTTTTCGGCGAGGAAACATGAAAGCTCCTGCGAGAACTTTTTTATTTGTTTGTATTTTAGCGGGTGCGGCCTGGCACGGCGCGATGGCGCAATTGACGCCGACCCAACATCAAAAATTGGTGAACGTGGCTCGCTGGTTAGGCAAATTGGGCATTCATTACAGCCAAGAATGGCGACCGCCGGACGAACAAAGCGAGTGGGTGATGGATTGCTCCAACACGGCGCGTTATATTTACCGGAAAGCGTTGGGCATGGAACTTCCGCGCACGGCGTCTGACCAATACTACGAGCTTTCGTTGCAGAGACGCATCACCCTTGCGCCGCGCACTGCCGATGACGGAGTGGACACCCCTGCCCTGCTTAAAATGTTGCGCGGCGGCGACCTGCTTTTTTGGGAATGGACGTATAACATCAAGCGTCGCCCGCCCATCACGCATGTCATGGTCTACCTCGGTCAAACGGCCAACGGCGCGCCGAAGATGGTCGGCTCCGCTTGCGGCGCGCGCGGGGAGCGGACGCGCTCCGGCGGGGTGGATGTTTATGTCTTCGACCCCAATGAATCGTCGGGCGGCGTGCGCGGTTTTTTCGGCGGCTACGTTAAGAGGGGAAGATTTGTGGGCTTTGGGAGGCCCGCCAGTTCTACTCAAGTTGAAGCTAGTCCACCGCCGATGGTGAGCACGGCGGCTTTGCGTCCTGCGGCTAATCCCAATTAGTGATCCATTTTCTGCTGTTTCCTGTGCTCCATAAATCATAACCGGCTGCATGATGCAAAGAGGAGCGCGTTGCGGGGTCATAATAGTAGCCGTAAGGATTGCCCCAAGGGTCTTTCAACGCGCCTTCGGTAAAAACCTGATCCTCGCCGAAGTTCAGATAGACTTTGCCCGTGGCCGCTTCTTCCCATGTTGACCGTCCCATCAATGCGAGGAAGAGAACCGAACTGGCGGCGCGGTAGGTCGGGCTTTGCGTGTCGCTCTCATAGCAAGCGTTCGTTGTTCCGCTATTGAGAATGCTGATGTCCGTGGCGGCGGGAAGAAAACCATTGTCCGTTTCAAATGCTTTAAGAGCCAGTTGAATGGCGGAAATTTCCGCCTTCGCGCGCTGCCGCGCGGCATATTTCCTCGCTGCGCCAGCCGCGCTGAAGCTTAATCCGGCCAATGTTGTGATAACGGCGACGACAGCAAAAATTTCAAGCAAAGTGAAGGCTTTTTGATAGCGCAAGTGACGGGCGTTCCTTGTTTTCACAAAGAAAGTTCAAGCGCGGCTCGGACTTGGCTGGAAAATCAAACGCCGATGGAATAGAGACGATAATGCAACATAGAAAAACCCCAGCGCAAATAAGATAAGGAACGGCAGGGATGTCCAGAGCTGATTGCGCCAAGCGAACCAAACAAAGTGGGCGTAGTAAAGGGCGAGAGACATTTCCACCAGTAAAAGAATGGATTTGGAGGAGAAGTATTTTCTGCGTTGTTGTGAAGAAACATCGCCGTATTTCGGCGTGCGGATGAATTCGGACGGGCGATGGAACAACGCCTCCAAAACCGCCTTGGCGTTGTTGATGGACAAGCCGACTCCCACGCTAATGAGCGCAGGCACGTAGAAAGGTATCTTCCACCACGCCTTTCCCGACTCCCACAGCACAAGGCCGTAGAAAACGAAGAGAGAAAAAGTGGCGACCATGAAAATGGGCAAGTCCACCCACAAAAAGGAATGCCAAGTGATGTCCGCGCGCGTCCATGAGGGCTGGAGGAGAAAACACATCGCGGCTAAGAGCAGGTAGGCAAAGTTGGAGGTGAGATGAAAAGAAGCTTCCAGTTTGACGGCCAGCGGCAGCTTGCTGCGCCAGACGGTCGGAAGCAGTTTGAGGCAGGTTTGAATCGCGCCTTTAGCCCATCGGTGTTGCTGCACTTTAAAGGCGTTCATCTCCGCCGGCAATTCGGCTGGAGTGATGAGATGCGGCAGGAAAACAAATTGCCAACCGGCTAGTTGAGCGCGGTAGCTCAAGTCCAAGTCCTCCGTGAGCGTGTCCGTGTGCCAGCCGCCAGCGTCGAGGATGCAGGATTTGCGCCAGATGCCCGCCGTGCCGTTGAAGTTGAAAAATCGCCCGTTGCGGTGCCGCGCGGTTTGTTCGATCAGCAGGTGGCCGTCCAGCATGAGAGCTTGAACGCGCGTGAGCAGGTTTTGCTTTTGGTTAAGGTGACCCCAGCGCGTTTGGATCATGCCCACTTTAGGATCAGTGAAATAATGAACCGTTTCCAGCAGGGTTTTCGGCGGCGGTAGAAAGTCGGCGTCGAAGATGGCGCAAAATTCCCCCTGCGCTATTTTTAATCCGTGAGCCAGCGCGCCCGCCTTGAACCCGCTTCGGCTGCCCCGGCGGATGTGATGGATGTTCAGCCCTTGCGAGCGGAGTTCTGTGGCTACCCGCTCGATGATGGCGGTGGTTTCGTCCGTGGAATCGTCCAACGCCTGCACCTCCAGCTTTTCCCGTGGATATTCCAGAGCTGCCACGGCGCGCAGGAGCCGCTCCGCCACATACATTTCATTATAGATGGGCAATTGAACCGTGATCGTTGGCAGTTCGGCAAAAGCGTTGAGAGGTTTCGGCGCGTTCCGGCGACGTCTTAAATACAGGAACACGATCCAAAAGCGGTGCAAGCCGTAAGCCGAAAGGCCGACAACCACCAAATTATAACAAATGAACCAAATCGAAGGCATTGTGTTGGAGGAAAAAACATTAGAATAAAGCTAGCCACCCTCTTGGGGTCAAGATAAAAAGGGGTATGCTGCGACAGTCCCCTATGGGTAAAATCCTTTCCTTTGCTGATCTGCCTGCGTGGAGGCAAAGTCAAAAGGACTGCATTATTGTCGCCACCAATGGTTGCTTTGACATCCTGCACACCGGCCATTTGCGTTATCTTCAAGCTGCCCGTCAGTTGGGAGACGGTCTCATTGTCGGTGTCAATAGCGACGAATCTGTCCGCGCCCTCAAAGGGCCAAACCGTCCACTCAACCCTGAAGCGGATCGGGCGGAAATGTTGGCCGGTTTGAGCGTGGTGGATTGGGTTGTCGTTTTTTCTGAAACGCGCGCCGTGAATTTTCTTAACGCCGTGAAACCCCACATTTACGTCAAAGGCGGCGATTACACAACGGCGCAACTTGATCAAGACGAAGTCGCTGCCGTCACCCGAAACGGCGGGCAAATCCGTATCCTGCCGCTTGTGCCCGGACGCTCGACGACGGGATTGATTGAGCGGTTGCAAAGCAAGTAATCGCAGTGAAAAGCAAAGAGACAAAACTTCTCCGCCTCGGCATCCTTGGCTCTGGGCGCGGCTCTAACTTTATCGCCATCGCCGAGGCCATCAAGCGCGGCGAGCTTCCCGCGACGATTGTTCTTGTTGCCAGCGATTTTGCCGACGCGCCGATTTTAGCCGAGGCCGCCCGGCGCGGTTTGCCTACTTACGCCTGCTTGCCTAGTCGTTTCCGCACGAAGCTTGAACCGGAAATTGAGACGGCTTTGGCGGAGCAATTGCAAAAAGCGGGCGCGGAGCTTGTCGTCCTTGCCGGTTTCATGCGCGTTGTTAAAGAGCCTCTTCTTAAAAAATTTCCCAACCGCATCATCAACATTCACCCTTCCCTATTGCCTGCGTTTTCGGGCTTGCAGGCTTGGGAACAGGCGTTGAAAGCGGGCGTCCGAGAAACCGGCTGCACCGTTCACCGCGTGAACGCCGTTGTGGACGGCGGCGACATTTTAGCCCAAGCGCGCGTGCCCATTTTGTCCGGCGACACGCCGGAATCTCTTCACCAACGCATTCAGAAAGAAGAACATCGGTTGTTGCCGGAGGTGATCCGGCGCATGGCTGAAGGAAGTTAGCAAAAAATAACTCGACGGCGGCTTGCCAAGGTCTTTTGATATAAAGTAGATGTCCAAACCGCTTAAAGAAACCAAGCTGACGTTTGAAGATGCCATGCAACGCCTCGAACAGGCGGTGGAGCAGATGGAGGCGCGGGATTTGCCGCTCGATCAAATTATTGAAAAGTACGAAGAAGGTGTTAAACTCGTGGAATTTTGCGAGAATAAACTAACCGCCGCAGAAAAGAAAATTGAACTCTTAACCCATTCCCGATCGGGCGAAGTGAAGGTCTCTTCGTTAGAGAAGAACGCTTCGCTTGAAGACGAAAAAGATGAAACCAGTTTGCTCTGAAACGATGATTGCCTCGGAAGGCGCATCCCCTCTTTTGGGGAGCATCAACAGTCCAGCGGACGTGAAAAAGTTGTCCATCGTCCAACTTCGCCAACTGGCGGAGGAAATTCGGCAGGAATTGATCACCATTTTAAGCAAAAACGGCGGACATCTTGGCCCGAATCTCGGCGTAGTGGAACTGACGCTCGCCTTGCATTACGTTTTCAATACGCCGGAGGATCATTTTCTTTTCGACGTGAGCCATCAATGTTACGTCCATAAACTTCTCACGGGGCGGCGCGAAAGGTTTCCCACGATTCGCCAGCAAGGCGGGTTGAGCGGTTTTATGCTGCGTTCGGAGAGTCCGCATGACGCTTTTGGCGCGGGGCACGCCGGCACGGCGGTTTCCGCGGCGTTGGGCATGGCTGTGGCGCGGGATTTGCGCGGCGGCAAGGAGCATGTCATCGCATTGGCCGGAGACGCCGCGTTCACTTGCGGCGTGACGTTTGAGGGGTTGAACAACGTCGCTCACCGCACAAAGCGGATGATCATTATTCTGAACGATAACGAGTGGTCCATTGACAAAAACGTTGGCGCGGTAGCCAAGATTTTCAATAACATCGTCACCAACCCGAATTACTCTCACTTGCACGAAAAAGCGGCGCAGTTTTTAGAGCGCATTGGCGGCAAGCAAGTGGCGCGGCTGGCACGTCGCACGGAGGGGATGGTCAAAAGTTTGCTCCTGCCCTGCCCTCTTTTTGAAGATCTCGGTCTGACTTATTACGGCCCTGTTGACGGTCATGATTTGCCCTCGCTGATTCATTCGCTGGAGTTTTTAAAAACGGCGGAGCATCCGGTTTTGCTGCATGCCATCACGAAAAAGGGCAAGGGCTTTGAACCTGCTCAAGAGGAAACCCGGAAATTCCACGGTGTTGGCCCTTACCATCCTGAAACGGGCGAAACACGGCCCAATGCGCATGCGACGTATTCAGAAATTTTCGGCGATACGCTGGCGAAAATGGCCGAGACGAATCAACGTATTGTCGCCATCACCGGCGCGATGCCCACAGGCACGGGTTTAGATCGTTTCCAAGCCAAACATCCCAACCGTTACTTTGACGTGGGCATTGCGGAGGAACACGCCGTTCTTTTCGCGGCAGGCATGGCGACGAAAGGGATGAAGCCGTTCTGCGCGCTTTATTCCACCTTCATGCAACGCGCGTTTGACATCGTCATTCACGATGTGTGTTTGCAAAATTTGCCCGTCGTTCTTTGCATGGATCGCGGCAGTCTTTCCGGCGACGACGGCCCGACGCACCACGGTTTGTTTGATATTTCTTTTCTCCGTTCCGTTCCCAACATCGTCCACATGTCACCGAAAGACGAGGACGAGTTCGTGGACATGCTGCATACCGCGGCGCATCATCCGGGGCCGGTTGCGTTGCGTTATCCTCGCGGCATGGGGCCGGGAACGAAGATTAAAGAGCATCCGGAGCTTATCCCCATCGGCAAAGCGGAGGTTATCCAGCACGGCCAGCAGATTGCCATTTGGTCTTATGGGGCGATGTTGCCCATGGCGCGGCAACTCGCTGACGAACTTCAAAAGCAGGGCTATTCCACCGCCATTATTAACGCGCGTTTTGCCAAGCCGCTCGATGTCGGCACACTGGAATTTTTTGGCCGCAGCGCGGATTTGATGTTCACGCTGGAAGATCATGTTTTGAAAGGCGGGTTCGGCAGCGCGGTTTTGGAAGAATTGCAAGACCTCGGCCTGCCCACGCCCGTCGTCCGCGTCGGTTGGCCGGATGAATTTATTGAGCACGGCAAAGTGGATGCTTTGCGCGAGAAATATGGGCTGTCCGTTTCCGCCGCCCTCGCCAAAGCCGAGCCTTATCTGAAAAAGATGAAGGCCTACCATCCTTCGCAAATTGCCGTTGCTTAACTACAGCCAGACTTTAAACAAAGCCTCGCTGCGCGGCGCACAGTGCAGCGTATTAAGCGAACATTACAAAGAAGTTTTCTTCTTTGCCTCTGAATTTGCCCGAAGGATCATGTCGCGGCGTTCTCGCCGTTCCTTTCGCATAGAAGCCTTTTCGTCGTCATCGAGCTTGCCGTCTTTATTCTTGTCATACTTTTTCAGCATCCTGTTCTGAAGCTTGGCGCGGCGCTCTTGCCGAGCTTTTTCCATCGCCGCCTTTTCGTCGTCATCGAGCTTGCCGTCTTTATTCTTGTCATACTTTTCTAAAATTT
>JAZDII010000022.1:0-28068 GCA_043805085.1 bacterium | reverse complement strand
CTTCTTTCTCTGTTTATTTCTAAAAAAGAAAAGCTCCCCGTCGCGTTGAGATTTTGCGCCCTCGCTGTCGCCGTGGCGTGGTGGTTGACCGTCTCTTTCCACATTTTGTTGGCGTTTCACGTCTTTCGCCTGTCCGTTGTTTGTGGTTTTGCCGCGGTCAGCGGTTTAATCGCTCATTTTACCGTTCTGCCGTTTTCAAAATTTTTACGACTTTCGATTCACGATGCGCGTCTTTTGGGGACATGGATTTGCGGAAGCATAAGGCGCAGTCCTGTTGTGGCGGTTTTATTTGCCTTTCATCTTTTTTTGATGGGTACCATGTTTCTTTACCCATCCACAGGTTGGGATGCTTTAATTTATCATCTCACTAAAGCTGGTTTTTGGATACAAAACGGCGCGCCCTTTTCCTTTGAAATTCATGGCATGTGGGATGCCTACATTCATTTCTTTGGCGGCGGAGAAATTTTTACCGCATGGGTGATGCTTCCTTTTCATGGCGATTTTGCCGTCGAATGGCTTGATTTTTTAATGTGGGAATTTTTCGGCTTTAGCGTCTACGTTTTGGCGCGCGAGTTGGACATTCCCGGTCGCTACGCATGGTTAGCTGCGTGGTTTGTGTGGTTTTTGCCCGGCATTACTAAGTGGCTGGGTATCACTTACGTTGATATTCGCATGCACGTTTTTTTGTTGATAGCTCTTGCGTTAATCACGCGCTTTCTCAAACAAAATCGCTTCTTGGAAATGGCTTTGGCAGGCATGGCTGTAGGTATTGCAACGGGGTGTAAGATCACTAGTCTGCCGCTTGGTTTTTTTCTCTGCATCTTTGTTTTGGCGAACGGTTTATGGCGAACGCAAAATCGCCGCGTTTTTTTAAATGAATTTTTTTTGGCGTTTTTTTTGGCTATAGCGGCGTGCGCTCCATGGATGATTTATAATATACTGGAAACGGGTTATCTCCTTTCTCCTTTCCCCCTTCATTTTGGAAGTTTAGTACTGGGAGAGGGGTCTCCTGCAATAAAAGCCAGCATGCTAATAAAAAGAGGCATTCCTTATAATATAGGGAGTGAGCTGAAAAGAGGCCTTACTCCACTATTATGCGCATGCGGCGGGACAATCGGATTTTTCCCCATAGTGCTTCTTCCTATCAGTTTGATCCGCCTTTTTTATAAAAGGCCGATGACGGCTGTCTTACTTGCCGCTGCCCTCTTTTCTCAAATTGCTTTTTATTGGAGTCCGTTTTTTTCATCAGAGCGTTTGGCAAATTCCACTCATACTGCGAGGTTTCTTTTTTTAGTTCCAGCAATTGCAGCCGTTCTTCTCTTTTTTACAGAACCTCGCTGGAAAAAACTTTTTGCCGCATGCCTTTGCTTAATATCAGCGAAGCTCCTTTTCCCCTTTTTGCGCGGGGTGGAGGCTAATTTGTGGGTTCTACTGATTTCTTCTATTTTAGTGCTTTTGGCTTATAGAAAGACATGGTTTATTTTTTCTTCTCGGACGTTAGGCAGAGCAATCGTTATCTTACTTGTTGTGCTGCCAGTGTTTTTGCTTCCATTTTATTTTTTTAGACAAGCTCATCGTTACGATCAATGGCTCAGAAAACGGAAATTTAAGGAAGCGGCTCGCGCTGCTCGATTGGCAGATGACAAAAAATTTTCCCATCGCATCGCGGTCACGGCTACTGCTGGTCTTTATCCTTTCATGGGCAGCCGTCTTCAAAACCGGCTTTTTTATATTCCTATCACCCGAAGCGGTGAAGTTGTCCAAGATGGCAATTACGAAGGCAAGCCGATTAGTTTTTATGTTTGGCTGGCACGTCTAAAGGAAAACAATATCTCTCACGTTGTGTGTTTTCCCTTTCCTATTCCTTCCATTGAGTTGAAGTGGATACGTAGCCATCCCCGCTACTTTCGTATGGTTACGGGAAAAATAATTGGCAGAAAATCGTCAAGATGGGGACTCTTTGAAGTGCTCGACGAGCCAAAAGGACTCTTTGAAGCGCTGGAGGAGCCGAAGAAATAGCCGGTTATCGGATTTGAACCGATGACCCGCTGATTACAAATCAGCTGCTCTACCACTGAGCTAAACCGGCGCGGGCCTATAGAATCCAATGTCTGCCTGCCTAAAGTCAAGCTTTGACGGCGCATCGGTGCACTTTTGCTTGAAAGCTTGTCCTTAATTTATAAGGATGAAAAGAACATGTCCGCGCAAGTTTCCATCCTTGAATTGCTGAAGCGAAAGAAGCCTTTATTTTCTGTCGAATTTTTTCCGCCGAAAGATGAAGCAGGCATGGAGTCCTTGCGGCAAGTGGCGCAACATCTCAAAGCCATCGGGCCGGATTTTGTTTCCGTGACTTACGGCGCGGGCGGCAGCACGCGCCAGCGCACGACGGACGTTTGCCGTCTCTTGCGCGATGAGATGGACTTTATCGTCATGCCGCACCTGACATGCGTTGGCTCCAGCCGCCAAGACTTGCTGGATATTATCGGCGAATATCATCGGGAAGGCTTTCGCAATATCATGGCATTGCGCGGAGACCCGCCGCGCGGGCAGACAACTTTCGAGCCTTATAAAGACGGGTTGCGTTATGCGAGCGATTTAGTGGCTTTGATTCGCAGGGATCATGCCGATTTTTGCCTCGGCGTGGGCGGCTATCCGGAAAAACATCCGGAAGCGCCGGACTTGGCGACGGATATCGCGCATTTGAAAACGAAGATGCACGCGGGCGGAGATTTTATCACCACTCAACTTTTTTTTCGCAACGAAGTTTATTTCGATTTTGTCAACCGATGCCGCAAAATCGGCATCGCCGCGCCCATGATTCCCGGCATCATGCCTGTGCTGTCGTTGAAGCAAATCCAGCGTTTCACGGAAATGTGCGGCGCGTCCTTGCCGAAGAAGCTTGTCGCTCAATTACAGGCTGCCGGAGGGGATGCTGAAAAAGAAGAAAACGTCGGCATCGCTTGGGCGTTGCAACAAATCAAAGAACTGCTCGCTGGCGGCGCGCCGGGGATTCATCTTTACATCTTGAACCGCTCCCGCGCCGCGCTGCATCTTGTCCAATCGTTGCGTAAAGAATTGGGGCGTTAAGGTCAAAGCAAGTGAATGGGGTCAATGTTGACCGATGCTTTCACGCCGCTGGGCCAAGAAAAATTCACGACTTCTTTTTTCAGCAAACGGCTTAAATCCAGTATCCGCCGCGTTTTTAAAAAAATGTGGAAGCGGTGGCAGCCCTTGATGCGCGCGATGGGCGCGGGCGCGGGTTCGGAAAATGTTGTCGAGGGCGGCAACTGTGGGGCGATTTTTTTTGCCAATTCTTCCGCGCAGTAACGAGTCCGCGCCTCGCTTTTACCGCGAAAGGTGATTAAGGCGGTTCGCGTGAAGGGCGGAAAATCGTGCGCTTGGCGAAATTCCAATTCTTGATCCTGAAACCCTTCCACGTCGTGATGCCGCGCGAATTGGATAGCCGAGTGAAACGGCGTGTAGGTCTGGATAAAAACTTCTCCCGCCACTTCGCCGCGCCCCGCTCGCCCCGCCACTTGGACGAGCTGCTGGAACACGCGCTCGGACGCCCTGAAATCCGGCAAGTTCAACGCGGCGTCCGTGTGAATCACTCCCACGCAGGTGACGTTGGGAAAGTGCAGCCCCTTGGCGATCATTTGCGTGCCGACGAGCAAATCAATTTTACCTTCACGGAAAGCCGCCAGCGTTTTTTCATAACAAAACTTGCCGCGCATGCTGTCGGAATCCATGCGCTGCCAACGCGCGTCAGGAAAGGCCGCTTGCGCCGCGTCCTCGATTTTTTGCGTGCCCATGCCGGTGTAGTGGTAATGTTCAAACCCGCATTGCGGACATTTTTGAGGAACGCCGCGCGCGTAATTGCAAAGATGACAGCGCAGCCGCCGATCCGTTCGATGATACGTCAACGACACGGCGCATTGCGGACATTCCTCCACGTAACCGCAACTGGGGCATTGTGTCGTCGTCGCAAAACCGCGCCTGTTGAGAAATAAAATGATCTGCTCCTTCCGTTGTAAACGTTGCGCCACAGCTTCGCGCAAAGGTTTGCTCAAAATGACGGGCGTTTTTCCATCTGGCTTTTCCTTGCGCAAATCCACAATGCGGATGAGGGGCAGCTCGCGCCCGTCCACGCGCTCGGCGAGTTTGAGGAGAGTGTATTTGCCTTGGCGCGCATTGTGAACGCTTTCCAGCGACGGCGTGGCCGAGCCGAGCAAGACGACCGCTTTTTCTATCCTGCCGCGCATCACCGCCGCGTCGCGGGCGTTGTAATGGGGCGTTTCCTCCTGCTTGTAACTGGCTTCGTGTTCTTCGTCCACGATGATGAGCCCGAGGTTTTGCGCCGGAGCAAAAATAGCGGAACGCGCGCCGATGATGATGCGCGCTTCGCCTTTGCGGATTTGATGCCACTGGTCGTGCCGTTCTCCATCGGACAAGCGGCTGTGCAAAACGGCCACGCGAGCGCCCATGTTTTCAAACCGCGCGCGAAAATGTTCCACCGTTTGAGACGTCAGAGCGATTTCCGGCGACAGCACCAGCGCGCTTCGCCCGCTCTTCAATGCTTCAGCGAGGGCTTGCAGGTAAATCTCCGTCTTGCCGCTCCCCGTCACGCCTTGCAAAAGAAAGACGCGCGATTCAGGCGTTGCCAACGACGCTGTGATGGCATCGAAAGCGGCGCGTTGGGCGGGGTTTAAATTAAGAGGCTTGCTGGGCGCAGCCGTTTCTAAAAACGGGTTTCGCTCTACTTTTTCTTTTTGCAGCAAAATCAAACCGCGTTTGGCCAGCGCGCGCCAAATCGCCGCCGAACAACCGGATTCGCGGCTCAAATCATCCAGCCATCCGCCGCCCTTTTTTCGGGCAAACCTCCACGCTTCCAGTTGCGCTTTGGCGCGGGCGAGCGTTCGCTCCGCGAAACTTTCTTCCAGATTTGGCGGAATCGTTGCCCACAGCCGCGTCTTATGCGAGCCGTCGCGCACGGCTTCCGGCAGCATCCCGCGCCAGACGAGAGCCGGATCGCAACAATAATAATCTGCCAGCCATTCGGCTAGTTGGCAGAGAGATGGAGGGATGAGTGGTTCTTCTCCTATAATTTCCGCCACGTCCCGGCAAGTCGTCACCGCCGGTTTGTCAGGAAAAAACAACGCATAAGCGAACGCCTCGCCGCTTCTCCACGGCACGCGCAGGCGATGGCCGATGGAAATCTTTCCGCGCAAAGCAGGCGGCACGGCGTAATCAAATAGCCTGTCCGTCATGGACTCTAGAGCGACTCGAACAAATTGCGGGGCAGCGTCAGACATGAGGAGCGCGGCAAAATGTGGGCCATACAGGATTCGAACCTGTGGCCTTCTGATCCGTAGTCAGACGCTCTAATCCACTGAGCTAATGGCCCGTTATTTGCAAAGAGAAAAAGTATAGGGCGGATTTAGATTTTTTTCAAGAACAACACGGAAGAATCGCCATAACGCGCTTGCTTGAGAGTCTGAAAGGCAGGGTGAGGCGTCCACGTGTTGCGCGCGTCATGTTCCCAAACAACAACGGCAGGCGAGGGGATGCGCGACGCAAGCAATTCTGTTAGAGGATGTCGGCCAAGGTCCGCCGCTTCTTTGAGATAAGGAGGGTCGAGGAAGACGAGCGTGAAATCCGCGTCGTTCAATGCTTTCAAAAAAGTTTCCGCCGTTTGGTTGATGACGCGGCCTGTTAAATGACAGTGGTCGAGATTTTTTCGAATAGTTTCAGCATAAGCGCGCTCGCTTTCCACAAAGACGCAAGAAGCCGCGCCGCGGCTCAAGGCCTCAATGCCGAGACTGCCGGAACCGGCGAAGAGATCGAGGACGCGCGCGCCAATGACGGCATCGCCCAAGCTGGAGAAGATGGCTTGCTTGACGCGGTCTTGGGTGGGGCGGGAGGAAAAGCGCGGCGGCAAAGAAATCCACAAGCCGCCCGCAGAGCCTGCGACGACTCTGACTCTTCCTGCTTTCATTAACGAAAGGCAGGCACAGTCGGCTGGGTTTGATTGGTTTCCGTGGAGTTTGGCGTGGGTTGAGAGTCTTTTTTGAGAATGTTAAGTAGTTGATTCGCTTTTTCTTGAAGCCGTGGAGACATTTGTCCTCCTAGTTGTTCCACTGCGGTGGTCAACGCTGCTTGAGCGAGTTTCTCGGTCAGATTCGTCTTCAGCGAGTTCAAGGGGCCGGTGATTTTGAATGCTATCGTGCTGAAATTTTCATCGCGTTGGGTCAATTGCTTCCGAATTTCCGACGGCATGCGTTCAGTTAATTTTTTGTGAAGAGCCAAGAGGACATCGAAATCCGTTTGTTTCTCAAACGTCACTGAACCGGCGCCGCTTAGTTGAATCAGCTCCGAGACGGCTTCGAGGTTGAAGAACGTGATCTTTTGATCGCCGATTTTAAACGTTCCTTTGACGTTTTGGAATTGAGCTTCGGCTAATTCCGGCACGAGCAAAACTTGGGACAACGTTTGGAATAACTGAAATTTAGCCAAACTCATTTGGTTGATTTCCAACTCGCCTTTACCGGTGGCGAGCTTGGGCGTGAGCAAACTGCCTTGCATTTGTTGATTGAGCTGCAATTTGCCTTCAATCCAATCGGAATCACTGCCGAAATCTTTCATCATGGCGGCGAGATCCGCGCCAGCGAGGGTCAAGTTCATCTCAAAGGAAGGCTCTTTGTCTCCAAGATTGACGTCCATCACTCCGGTCGCCTTGCCGCCATACGCTTGACCGTTAATGTCCGGCAAGACGAGCTTGTGGTCGGCGTAAGTCAGCGAGGATTGAACCTCGGTCAATTTAAAAGAGGGGCCGAGCGTGAGCTTCCCGATGCGCATATTGCCGCGCGCTTGAGCGCCTCTGGGAACGGACTCATACGCGCCCTGCAGTTCGCTGTTTTCCGTGGAAAAGAGGAGGAGATTGTCCGCGTTAAAAAAGGAAATCCTGCCCTTGGTCAGATTAAAGCGGCTTAAGATGAGATCAAACCGAGCCGCGTCCACGGACACGGGGAACGCTTGGGGATTCGAAGACGCAACTTTCGGGTGAGGAATGTTAGACGAGCCGTCCGCATTGAAACGCACGCTCATTTCCGGTTGGACGAATTCCAATTCGCGGATGACGCATTGCCGTTGGAGCAGGGGCAACAGAGCGTAATTCAGGCGGATTTTTTGAATGCGCAGAAAGGGCGACGTGTTAGGAGCCGGAGAATCAATGCCGATGCCGTAAAGGTCGAAGCCGGAGAGGATGTTAAATTTCAGCGAGCTTAAATAAAACGGCGAGCCGAGCGTTTCAGAAACGTTGCGATTTACTTTTGCTTTAAATTCTTCACTTTGAACGTAAGATTGGAGCCGCCACAAAGCGAAGGCTCCTCCTACAAAAGCGATGAGAACGAGAATAACGAGGGCGAGAAAGATTTTTTTTAACATAACGTGAAAGATACTTGTATCATTTTTAACCCGACTGCCAAGGGGAACCGAGCGAATCGTTTGATGGCGCGTATTTGCGACCTTGCCCCGGGCATTTTTGTTGAACGAACGCAAAAACCGCATGACGCACGATTATTCGCAAAACGCGCGGCAGGGCGAGGATTTTTTAAAATCATCGCCGCGGGAGGCGACGGCACGATCAATGAAGTCGTCAACGGCTTGGCGGCATTCCCCGATGTATGCTTGGGCGTGCTGCCTATGGGAACCGGAAATGTGCTGGCGCGCGAATTGGGCATACCCAACAAAATGGAAGACGCGCTGGCGGTGATTCGTCAAGGGCGCGTGAAACGCATTGACGTCGGCTTGGCGGGGACGCGGCGTTTTGTTCAGCTTGCCGGCGTGGGATTGGACGCCGAGGTGGTGCGCCAAACGGAAGCGAGCGTGAAGAAAAACTTCGGCCCGTTGGGTTACGTCTTCACGCTCATTCAAATAGCCGGTCGCAAACCCCCTCGGTTGGAGATACGCGACGCGCAAGGCGAGGAACGCACGGGCGCGTTCGCTCTCGTCGGAAACGGGTTTCTTTATGGCGGCAAATTCCAAGTCTTTCCTTCCGCATCCATGACAGATGGTTTGCTGGACGTTTGTGTGTTCAAGCGGCAGAGCCACCTCGACATCATTCGTTACACGCTCGGCTTCCTTCGCCAAACCCACACGCGCTTCAGCGACGTGGAGTATTTTCAGACCTCTCGGCTCTGGATTACTTCCAACGAAAAAACGCCTGTTGAAGTGGACGGAGAATCGCACGGCTACGCTCCCGTTGACTTCAGCATCAAAAAACGGGCGTTAAAAGTTATCGTGCCGTGAGTGATGGATAGCCCCTTCCCAAACTCACCCACAGGCTCTATAAGACACAGATGTTTGAAGTTATTTCTCAAGACGCCGCGAGCCGCGCGAGGGTAGGGCGGTTGAGGACGGCGCATGGCGTGATTGAGACGCCGTGTTTCATGCCGGTGGGGACGCAAGGGACGGTGAAGGCGGTAACGCCGGAGGAATTGGTGGTTCTGGGCGCGCGCATCATTTTGGGTAACACGTATCACCTTTTCATTCGACCGGGTTTGGAAGTGATGGAAGCGGCGGGCGGGTTGCATCGGTTTATGAATTGGCCGGGGGCGATGCTGACGGATAGCGGCGGTTTTCAGGTTTTCAGCTTGGCTAAGTTGCGGCGCGTCACGGAGGAGGGCGTTCATTTTCAATCGCATGTGGACGGCCAGTCTTTATTCATCGGGCCGCGAGAGGCGATGCATATTCAGCACGTTTTGGGCGCGGACATTATCATGGCGTTTGACGAATGCCCGCCTTGGCCTGCGGAAGAAGCCGTCGTGCGGCGCGCGGTGGAGCGGACGTTGCGTTGGGCGGCGGAATGCCGCGCGGCGCACGGGGAATTGCCGAGCGGCCCGACTAAGCAGCAGGTGCTTTTTGCCATTGTCCAAGGCGGCAGTTATGAAAATTTGCGCCGCGAGTGCGCGGAAGCGTTGGCGGCGATGGATTTTCCCGGCTATGCCATCGGCGGCGTCAGCGTGGGCGAGCCGGAGGAGGAGATGCTTAAGGCGATTGAATTTACCGAGCCGTGGTTGCCGAAGGAAAAACCGCGTTACGCGATGGGCCTCGGCCAGCCGGATCAGATGGTGCGCATGGTGGAGCGCGGTGTGGATATGTTTGATTGCGTGCTACCTACGCGCGTGGCGCGGAACGGAACGGCCTTTACCGCGCTCGGCACGCTGAATTTAAAGAACGCCGCGAACACGCAGTCGCAAGAGCCTATCGAAGCGGGCTGCGGTTGTTATGCTTGTCAAAATTTTACACGCGCTTACATTCGCCATCTGCTTAAAGCGGAGGAAATTTTAGGGTTGCGCTTGGTGACCTTGCACAACCTTCATTTTTATCTGAACTTAATGAAACAAATGCGCGAGGCGATTGGAGGCGGCACGTTCGCCGCATGGTCGCGCGCGTTTTTAGAACATTACAAAAAAAGGAAAGAAACAAATGAACATGATTAATTGGATGGCGGCCGCGCCTCTTAGCGGCGGAGCGGGACAACCAGCGTGGGCGCAGTTTGTGCCTTTTATTATTATTTTCGTCCTGTTTTATTTTCTCCTCATTCGTCCTCAAACGAAAAAGCAGAAAGAACATGATGCGTTGGTCAAAGCGGTGAAGACGGGAGATAAAGTCATCGCTGCAGGCGGCATTCATGGAGTGGTGGCTAATGTCAAAGAACAATCCGTTTTGTTGAAAGTGGCGGAAGGGGTGAAGATTGAAGTTCAAAAAAGCAGCATCACATTGGTGACTAAATCTACGGAACAAAGCGAGTAGTTTGCCATGATGCTTTACTTTATTTTTGCGCTGTCTTTGTTGTTTCTGGCGTTTTTCGTGTGGTATCTGGCCTCCACGGAAGACCAAACGCGCCGATGGGTCGGTCTTGGGACGATTGGTGCGCTTGCGCTCGTTTGCGCGTTTTCTCTTTTTCGTTACGAACCAGCGACGCTTGATCAACCGGCGCGCTGGCGCGTGCAGATTAAGCCGGGACTGGACATCAAAGGCGGCTCGCAATTTCTCATACAACTCGGCGGCAAGCCGACGGCGGCCACGCGCGATCAAGCCGTCAATGTCATTCGCAAGCGCATTGACAGCATGGGACTGGCCGAGCCGGTGATTCAACCGTCGGGCGAAAATCGCATCATCGTGCAAATCCCCGGCGTTTCTGAAAAAGACAAAGAGGTGTATCGCAACCAACTCCAGCGCGTCGCCAAACTGGAATTTCGTCTCGTGCATCCAGAGAGCGAAGAATTGTTGAGGAGCGTTCAAGAAGGCAAGGAGACGCTTCCGTTTGATTACCAAATTTTGCCTTTGCTGGATAGGGATGCTGCGGGAAAAGTCACGCGCTCCGATGTCGTGTTGAAGCGGCGAGCCGAGATGTCCGGTCGTTACGTGAAGAGCGCGTTTCGCAGTCTGGATCAAGTCGGACGGCCTGTGGTCATCATCGAATTTAATCAAGAAGGACAAAAACTTTTCGGCAGGCTGACGGAGAAAAATGTGGGGAACAGGATGGCGATCGTGCTGGATAACGAGGTTTATTCCGCGCCGGTCATCCGTACGGCTATTTACGGCAACTGCGAAATTTCCGGCGGCAACATGTCGCCGACAGAGGCCGAAGAATTGTCGAGCGTCTTGGAAAATCCTCTTGAAACGCCCGTGCAGATTATAGACGAGCGCGGCGTTGATCCGTCTTTGGGGCGCGATTCCGTGCACAAGGGTTTTATCGCCGGCGTGATTGGCTTGCTGGCGGTTGTTTGCTTCATGTTGTTTTATTATCGGTTTGCAGGCATTTTATCCGTTTTCGCGCTGGCCATTAACATGTTCATTCTTCTTGGGCTACTGGCGCAGTTTGGCTTCACGCTGACTATGCCCGGCGTGGCGGCAATGGTGTTGACCATCGGCATGGCGGTGGACGCCAACGTGCTGATTTTTGAGCGCATGCGCGAGGAATTAAGCATGGACAAGCCGCTCGCCGCCGTCATTCACGCCGGTTTCGGCAAAGCCTTCAGCTCGATTCTCGACGCCAACGTCACCACTATCATCGCCGCCGCGATTCTTTTCTGGCAAGGCTCCGGGCCGATTCAGGGTTTTGCGATTGTGTTGTGCTTGGGCGTTCTTTCCAGCGTTTTTACCGCGCTCGTCGTGACGCGATCGGGATTTGATTGGTTGCTGATTTTTAAAAAACTGCCTTCTTTAAAAATGTCGCATTTGATCGGGAAAACTCATTTTGATTTTCTAGGAAATAAATGGACGCCGATTTCCGTTTCCATCTTGCTTTTTATCGTGAGCATTGCGGCTTGGGTTTGGAAGGGAAATAAAGTTTATGGAGTGGATTTTGCGGGCGGCGATCTCATCACGCTGCATTTTGAACAGAAAATTCCCGATAACCAAATCCGCGCTGCGGCAACAGGGGGGTCCGTGTTGGTGCAATACCAGCGCAGTCCTTCCGGCGATGATGAAATTCTTTCCATTCGCACTCCTTTTGGCGAAGCGGAAAAAATGGAAAAAGCGCTAATCGAAAAATTTCCTGAAGCGAAATTCAATCGTCTTTCTTTAGACAAGGTGGAAAGCGTGGTTGGTCGTGAATTACAGAAAAAGGCGATGGTTGCGCTGGCGTTGGGCTTGATTGGCATTTTCCTTTACACCATGTGGCGATTTGAGACGGGTTTTGCCGTGGGCGCAATTGTTGCGTTATTTCATGATGTGATCATCAGTCTCGGCATTTTTATTCTCATGGGGCGCGAATTATCTCTGCCTGTCGTGGGCGCTATTTTAACCATCGCCGGTTATTCCATCAACGACACGATCATCATCTTCGACCGCATCCGCGAAGGCTTGAAAAATCGAGGTCGTCAATCTGTGTTGCAAGTGATGAACGAGAGCATCAACATGACGTTAAGTCGCACGTTGATTACTTCCGGCACGACTTTGTTGGCCGTGCTGGCGTTGTTCTTATTCGGCGGGTTAGTGATCAACGATTTTGCTTTCATTCTACTGGTAGGCATCATGGTGGGCACTTATTCATCCATTTTCATCGCCAGTCCTATTGCGCTTGCTTTGAGTAAAGAAAATCGCTGCGGCGCGAAAAAAAACGGCAATGCCCGCAGCTTGAGTGACAACGAATGAAGCGATGGCGCGTTCAACGGAAACGTTCGGAAAAGGTTCTCGATTCTCGGCAAATTGTTGACGCAATTCTTGACGCGCGCGGTTTTGCCGACGAGGACAAGCGGCGGGACTTTCTTAATCCGCGCCTGCAAAATTTAGCCGATCCGTTGCGTTTGCCGGACATGGAAAAAGCTGTGCAGCGCGTGGAAACGGCGGTTCAGCGCGGCGAACGCATTCTCATTTACAGCGATTACGACGTGGACGGCATGACGAGCGGCGCGTTGCTGTTCCGTTTCCTGAAAACATTAGGAGCGGAGGCGAGCGTCTTTTTGCCCAACCGCATGACGGAAGGCTACGGCTTGACGATGGCTGGCTTGGGATGCGCTTTGGCAGAGGGTTTGCCGCAACTGCTCATCGCTTTGGATTGCGGCACGACGAGCGCGCAAGAAGTGGAATTTTTGACCGAGCGCGGCGTGGATGTCGTCGTCATGGATCATCACGAATTGCCCGTGCAATTGCCGCGCGTCCGCGCGTTGGTGAATCCGCAAAGCGGGCGCGACGATCGCTTCCTCGCGTCCGTCGGTCTTGTGTTTAAATTTTGCCACGCCTTGCTCAAGTTGCGCGGCGACGCAGCGATTTTTGATTTAAAAGAACATCTCGATCTCGTCGCCCTTGGCACGGTGGCTGATTTGGCGCGGCTTCAGGACGATAACAGAATTTTAGTGCGGCAAGGGTTGAAAAAGATGGGAGGCACAAATCACGTCGGCTTGCGCGAGTTGATGTCGCGCGCCGGTGTGAAGGGCGAGCCGACGCCTTCGACGTGCGGCTTCATTCTCGGCCCGCGCTTGAACGCGAGCGGCCGCATGGCGCATGGCAAAACGGGGCTGGAGTTATTGACGACGGATGACCGCGCGCTTGCGCGGCGCATTGCGGAGGAATTGGAACTTCTCAATCGCAAGCGGCAGCAAATCGAGCAAGCCGCCGTTGAAGAAGCGGAAAAATGGTTGGCAGAAAATTTTTGCGATGAACGGGATTTAGCCGTCGTTGTCGCCTCGCGCGAGTGGCATCCGGGCGTGGTCGGCATCGTCGCTTCGCGTTTGGCCAAGAAACATCACCGCCCCGCCGTTGTTATCGCTATTGATTCTTCGGGGAAGGGAAAGGGGAGTTGCCGCAGCATTGCCGGCTGTTCCATGATGGACGCTTTGCGCTCGTGCGATAGTTCGCTGGAAACATTTGGCGGGCACGCAATGGCGGCTGGCGTGGAGCTGTGGGAAGACCGCGTGAATGATTTTAGAATTGCGCTGAACGGTTGGCTTTGTCAAAACGCGCCGCGCGAGATTTTTCAACCGTCGCTGGATATTGACGAAGAGCTACGCGGACAGGAATGGAGCGAAGAGCTGGCTCGCGCGTTGGCGCAGATGGAGCCTTTCGGCTGCGGCAATCCCGCGCCGGTTTTTGTCATGCGCGGCGCGGAATTAACTGGCGAACCTAAAATTTTTGGCCGCAGCCATCTCCGCTTTAGCGTTCATGCGGAAGGGCAGCGCGTGGATGTGACGGCTTTTAAGTGGGGCGACTGCAAACCTCCGTCGCGGACGTTGGACTTGGCGGGGCATTGGGAGATGGATGATTACACCGGCAGACCGCGTTTAAGAATGTTGGATTGGGCTGCGACATAATGTCGAACGTTGTTAAAAAAAATATTTTCGCCGCCAAACTCGGCTACACTGACGAGCAAGAGCTTGTTTTTCATTATCCCCGGCGGCATGAAGACCGCTCGCGCTGGCTCGATCCTTTCTCCGCGAGCCTCGGCGAGGCAGTGACCGTCATGGGCGTTGTGGCGAGTCAAAAACTGGCGCGTTGGCGTTATCGCCGCAGTTGCTTTGAAGTCGCGCTGAAAGTGGAAGGCGCGACGCAGACGCTGAAGCTCGTTTGGTTCAACATGCCTTACTTGGGGCGCGTGTGGACGGAAGGCCGCCGCATGATTGTTCACGGCAAAATCACCGAGAATAAAAAAGGAGCGCGCCAGATTCATCACCCCGAGTTCGAGGCGGTGACGGAGGGCGAAGAAAATGTGCATCTCAATCGCATCGTTCCCGTTTATCCGACGACGGAGGGTGTGCCGCAACGCGCGCTTCGCGCCGCGATTTTTAGCGACGTGACGGATGAGAATTTTTATCTTCCAGAAATTCAACCCGCTCCGGCCAAGGAAATGACGAGAACGGAAGCCGTCCGCAGTTTTCATTTTCCGGCGACTTGGGAAGATTGCCGACGCGCGCGGCGGCGTTTGGCGTTCGACGAATTTTTCCGCATGCAACTTTTGCTGGCTGTCCGCCGCCAGACAGTTCAGCGCGTCGTCAAGGAACGTTCGCCGCAAATCGCGTCTTTGGCCGAACCGTTTTGCGCCAATCTTCCTTTCTCCATGACGCAAGCGCAGAAGCGCGTCTGCGGCGAGATTGACGCGGATTTAAAACAGCCCCATCCCATGAACCGCCTTTTGCAGGGCGACGTCGGTTCGGGTAAAACACTCGTCGCCGTGCACGCTTTGTTACGCACGTTAGAGACGGGTTTGAACGGCGCGTTGCTTGCGCCGACGGAAATTTTGGCTGAGCAACATTGCTTGAATTTGAAAAAATGGTTAGAGCCGCTCGGCGTGCAAGTCGAGCTTTGGACGCGCTCGCATCGCCCGTCTTTGGAAGACAGCTTGTTTGGCCAGCGCGGCAAGGTGTTTGTCGGCACGCACGCTTTAATTCAAGAAAAAGCCGCGCTGCCGAAGTTGGGGCTGGGCGTGATTGACGAGCAGCACAAGTTCGGCGTTTTGCAGCGCATCGCGTTTCAGGAAAAAGGCGAGCATCCGGATTTGTTGGTGATGACCGCGACGCCCATCCCGCGCACGCTTTGTTTGACATTGTATGGCGACTTGGATGTCGCCGTTTTGGATGAAATGCCGCCCGGCCGCGGCTGTTTGAGGACGGCGTTGCGCAGCACGGATCGGTTGCCGAAGATTTGGGACTTTGTGAAAAAAGAAATCACGGCGGGGCGGCAAGCTTACGTGGTCTATCCGTTGGTTGAAGATTCCGAAAAAGTGAATTTAAAATCCGTGGAAAAAGAGGCGGGAAAATTACGCGGCGTTTTTGGCGAAGATCAAGTAAGAGTCCTTCACGGGCGCATGGATTCTGAAACGAAGGAAGAGATCATGCGCGATTTTCGCGCGGGCCGCTTCAGCGTTTTAGTCGCCACAACGGTCATCGAAGTCGGCGTGGACGTGCCGAATGCTTCCGTCATGGTCATCGAAAACGCCGAGCGTTTCGGCCTCGCGCAGCTTCATCAACTGCGAGGGCGCGTGGGGCGCGGGCCGCATCAATCTTTTTGCGTGTTGGTGAGCGACGCTGCGGATGAGGAAAGCTGGCAACGTTTGCAGATCATGGAACAAACGGGCGACGGATTTCGCTTGGCCGAGGAAGACTTGAAGCTGCGCGGGCCGGGCGATGTGTTGGGAACGGAGCAGAGCGGCTTGCCTCCTTTGCGCGTGGCGAATTTTGGAAAAGATTGGGACGTGTTGACCGAAGCGCGCGCGGCGGCGCGGCGGCTTTTGCAGGAAGACCCGACTTTGCAAAAATGGCCGGAATTAAAAAAAGAGTTGAAACGCTATCTTTCAGAAGACGCTTTTCCTTCTGTGAATTGAGGACTTTATCGAGGTTGATTTTCGTCGCCCTCGCTTTATCTTTCATGCTAACCTTATAGCCCCACTTTTATGAAAAAAGCCGTTGCTATCTTTATCATCATTTTCGCTTTAGGCGTCGGTCTTTTCTTTTTGACGCCGGGTTCTCTTAAAAAAGAAAAACTGCCGCCGCCCGTCGTCGAAAACAAAAGCGAGCAAGACAACGCCGCCGCCGCTTTGAATCCTCTGCTCGCGCTTGTGCAAAGCAACGAAAAGATGCTCGAATCCTTGAACAAAGCTTTTACCTCCTTGGCGGCGGACATCAAATCCTCAACGGCTCGGTTGAGCATCAAGGACGCAAACGATAAAACGACGCGCAACTGGAGCGTCATTCTTTCATCGGGGACACAGGCCATTGCCCCCGGCAAAGGATTGAAAGGCGCGAAGAGCATTACCGTCGCATTAAAAGAAGCCACTGTTGAAGCCGAACTGGCGGGCATGGATGAAAAAAACGGCCTTGCGTTGTTGAATTTGAAGCAAGCGATTTCTGTTCCGCCTTTAATATGGCAAAATGATTGCCAAGCGGGCGAGGGGATTTTGCTTCTTGTTTGGGGCGAAGAGGCGGCCAAGCCTTGGGTCATTCCTTCGTGGTGCGTTGGCCGAGGCGCGGTGCCGCAGGATTTAGCATTCTACGCTTCCGGTTTAGCAATGGACGCGCTTCTCTTCGATCTGCGCGGTCGCCTTGTTGGATGTTACTTTAAACTCGAGAATCAACAACCCGCCGCGCCAGTTGCCATCGCTATCGGCGAGAATCAAATCACGCAAATCGTCAATACTTTGACGCAAGAAAAATCCGCCAAACCTTCTCAACCTTAGTTCAAAGAAGACTGCTTTGTTTTGTTGGTTCGAGCATGTTCAAACGTTGATAGGAGAGAGGCAACGCCACGCGGCCTTGCTGCGTGCGTTGAATGTAACCTTCCATAATTAAAAACGGCTCGTTCACTTCTTCAATCGTCCCCGCTTCCTCTCCCACAGCCACGGCGAGCGAATTCATCCCCACCGGCCCGCCGCCGAATTTCACAATCAGCGTTTCCAAAATCCGTTTATCCATTTCGTCGAGACCGTTGGAATCAATCTCCAGCATGTTCAACGCTTGATCCGCCACCTCGCGGCTGATTTTTTCGTGCGAACGCGCCAAAGTAAAATCGCGCGTCCATTTCAGGAGATTATTGGCGATGCGCGGTGTGCCGCGCGAACGGCGCGCGATTTCCAATGCGCCTTCATCGTTTATTTCCACTTCCAGCAAGCGAGCGGAACGCAGGGCGATTTGCCGCAAGTCCTCGGCGGAATAATAATCGAGGCGGTTATTCATGCCGAAGCGCGAGCGCAACGGCGCGCTCAACATGCCCGCGCGCGTCGTCGCGCCGATGAGCGTGAACTTCGGCAGCGACAACTTCACGCTGCGCGCGCTGGGGCCTTGATCAATGAGAATATCAATCCGGTAATCCTCCATCGCCGGATAAAGATATTCCTCGATGGTCTTGTTGAGACGATGAATCTCGTCAATGAAAAGAATATCGCCGGCCTGAAGATTCGTCAGCAACCCCGCCAAATCGCCCGCCTTTTCCAGAACAGGGCCGGACGTAGCTTTCACCTGCGCGTCCATCACATGCGCGAGGATATAAGCCAGCGTCGTTTTACCGAGGCCGGGCGGCCCGCTAAAAAGAAGATGATCCAACGGCTCGCCGCGCAACTTGGCAGACTGAATCATCACGTCCAGCCGCTCTTTGATTTTCTTCTGCCCGACAAATTCTCCCAGCGACGTAGGCCGCAGCGACAGCTCCACCGGATCGGCGGCAGCGTCATCCTGATTAAAAGCGTCTAGCGTGTGAGCAGGCACGGTGATGATTTAAAGCAACCACTCTCAAAAGGCAAAGCGGAAACGGAAAGGGGACTACAAATCAGCTTTTTAATGCAACTGCCTGCCAGCATGGTCGGCGGTTTGTCGGCTGGCTAGGACGCGGTGTTGCGCGCTCATTTCTTGGCCGTAAGTTTTTTGTTCAGGCCCTTGCTCTTTTTCTCCGTCGCTGTGTTCGCTGGGAAAAAGTGTGGTGGGAATGCCCAAGGCTTCTGATGGGCCGCGTTCAGAGCCCTTCGGCGCTATGACGTCAACGAATCGAGATAAAAAGCCCGCTTCTTTTTTTGCTGCTTCGCCGATTTGAGAAACATGAGCCATTTCGGTGCGAGCCTTTCTTAACTTAATTAGGGACAGATACCTCCTGCTTCTGCGACGTGAGGAGTGAGCGTCACGCCGGGGCCGCTTTCTGGAGCGTCAGCGTCCAAAGGATTGGGGGGAAAAGAGGGAGTGCGTTGTTTAGTTGAAACGTCCTTCCCTTCTTCTTGATGCGGGTCTTTTTCTCCTTTCACTGCGTCGTACACGGCTTTTCCTCCAGCAACGAGTCCAACCGCACCTACAACTGCCGCTATTTTTCCCTTATAAGCCAACAACGTTCGAGGGAGATTGGCTACTCCTTTTACTATGTCTAAAGTGCCCATGGTTGACACTTGTTCATTTGACATTTGTGCTGCTACTTCCGCGAGTTTAGCATGTGGCGCAACTTTTGCCGACACCATGCCGCTGGCAGGGGCTTGTCCCGCTTGCTGCCCTCCTTGTGGATTGAGAGCATTAGCCGCGTTTGCTACCTTGTCTCCCAAGCCGAGCTTGTCTTTTGTCCGCTGCCACAAACCCGGTTTTTCCGCTGCTTGCGCCGGTGTTTTATCCGGTACTTTGTTGGCGGTTTCTCCGTGTTCTTCTCGATGGCTTCTCCATTTTTCTTTATTCCTTGCCATTCTTTCCGCTCGTGCTGGATTTGGTGTGCGTGCCATAATTTTTCCTTTTTTCGTCTACTATCTAATGAGCTTATCGGCTGGTTTCGTCAAGGGACACACGACTCGAATCCACGTTTCCCTCCCGAAGTAATCCGAGGCTCGTTCCGCCAATTGACGACCTGCTTTTTCATCAGAGACAAGAGCGAAAACGGACGCGCCGCTTCCACTCATAAGCGCATCTAATACAACATCTTGCTTTTGAAGCCAAGCTTTTGCTTCTTTAATCCAGAGATATTTAGAAAAAACGGCAGGCTCAAGGTCATTCCTTAATGTTATTCCGCTTGCCGTCCAATCCAACGTTTTTCCTTCAACGCCTTGGTTTGGATTCATCGCGTAAGCTTTATATGCCCAAGGCGTTGGAACGCTGAAACCGGGGTTAATCAGGACGGCCCACGGCAAATTTTTTAATTCAATAGGCCTGATCTTTTCGCCTCTTCCCGTGCAAACGGCCGGATGAGGTTGAAGAAAAAAACAGACATCGCTGCCTAGACTAGCCGCTAGTTCAGCCAGAGCGGAGTTGTCAAGACCAGCATTCCACAACTTATTCATTACCAGTAAGGTAGCCGCCGCGTCACTGCTGCCTCCGGCCAAGCCGCCGCCCATAGGAATGCGTTTGTGAAGAATGATGCGGACGCCTGCTTTGATGCCCGCTCGTTCCTGCACAGCTTGAGCGGCTCTCCAGACCAAATTTTCTGGCCCGCTCGAAAGAACATCGCCGTTTTCCGTTTTCACCTCCAAATGAATGCCGTCCTCCGCGAGTTCCAGCTCCAACTCATCAGCCAAGTCAACGGGACACATCAGCGTTTCGAGTTCGTGAAAGCCGTCGGGCCGTTTTCCTGAAATTTTGAGATAAAGATTGATTTTTGCTGGAGCCAAGACTTTCATGGTGCCTGTTCATAGAATCATAAAAATGACTGCTGACAATTTGATTTTAGCTTTGGACGTGGAAACACCGGCGGAGGCGTTGCAATGGGTGGCGCGTTTAAAAGGTCGCGTGGGATGTTTTAAAGTGGGCTTGCAGCTTTTTTGCAAAGCCGGTCCTGCTTTTGTACGGGAGATTCGCCAGCAAGGCGTGAATGTGTTTCTTGATCTTAAACTATGCGACATTCCCAACACCGTGGCTAAAGCGATTGGATCCGTTGCCGAACTCGACGTTCGCTTTCTAACGGTTCACACCCTCGGCGGAGCGCAGATGCTGCGCGAGGCTTTGGCGGTGTGCCCTCCGCAAACAACGCTTTTAGGCGTGACGGTTCTGACCAGCATGGACGACGATGATTTGCGCTTGCTTGGTTTTGATCGCACGGTGGGCGGAGAGGTGATGCAACTGGCGCGCGTCGCCGAGGAAGCGGGGTTGAAGGCGTTGGTATGTTCGTCGTTAGAGACGGAATTATTGCGGCGCGAGTTCGGCGATCATTTCACTTTAATCACTCCGGGCGTGCGCCCGATGGGAACATCTTTGGACGATCAATCGCGCGTGACGACGCCGCAGCAGGCTTTGGACAACGGCAGCAACTACGTCGTCATGGGGCGGCCTATTCTGAAAGCCGAAAATCCAGAAGCGTTGCTAGACTCACTTTTTGCAGCTTAAAAAGCGGACAGTTTGTCACGTCGCGCTTATTTTATGGACGAAGAAATCAGCAAATCGTTTTTTAAAGTGACGGGCTGCAACCCTCTCAAGGGCGTTATTTCTCCGCAAGGGAACAAAAATGAGGCCATGCCTGCGTTGGCGGCTTGTTGTTTGACTGAAGAGCCGCTTCTTTTGGAAAATTTGCCGAACATCGAAGACGTGGCGAATATGCTCAAGATTCTTGAATTGTTGGGCGTTTCCGTTGAGCAAAAAGACGGCGTCGCTAAAGTTCAAGCGCGGCATGACCTTTGTTCCTCCAGCATGCCAAGGGAATTGAGCGCCAAGCTGCGCGGTTCAGTGGTCTTGGCGGGGCCGATGTTGGCGCGTTGCGGGCGCGTTTTCCTGCCGAGGCCGGGAGGCGACCGCATCGGACGGCGGCGGCTGGACACGCACATGCTCGCATTGGAAGCGTTGGGCGCAAAAATTTCCATTCATCCCGATGGCTTTGAAATTCGGGCGGAACGCTTGATCGGCGCGGACATTTGGTTGGATGAAACTTCTGTCACAGCGACGGAAAATGCCGTCTATGCCGCTGTCACGGCGCGCGGAGAAACGCTCATCCGCAACGCCGCCAGCGAGCCGCATGTGCAAGGCCTTTGCCGTTTGCTCAACAAAATGGGCGCGAAGATCGAAGGCATTGGCTCCAACATTTTGCATATTCAAGGCGTGGATCGTTTGCATGGCACGACGCATCGCATCAAATCGGATTATCTTGAAGTCGGCAGTTTTGTTTCCTTGGCGGCGGTCACCGGCGGCGAATTACTCATCAAAAACGCGGACGTGGAAAATTTAAGAATGATCCGCATGGTCTTTTCCCGCCTCGGCATTGACACGAGAGTGGAAGGCGACGATTTGTTTGTGCCCGGAGAACAGTCCATGGAAATCGTGAACGATTTAGGCGGCGCGATTCCGAAAATTGACGACGCGCCTTGGCCGGGCTTTCCGGCGGATATGACCTCCGTCGCCCTCGTCACCGCGACGCAATGCAAAGGCACGACGCTGATCCACGAAAAAATGTTTGAGTCGCGCCTCTATTTTACCGATCCGCTCATTGGCATGGGCGCGCGCGTTGTCTTGTGCGATCCGCATCGCGCCGTCGTCATCGGGCCGGAAAAATTAAAAGGATCAGTCTTGACCAGCCCTGACATTCGCGCCGGCATGGCCATGCTCATCGCCGCCTTGTGCGCGGAAGGGGAGTCCACCATTCAAAACATTGTTCAGATTGATCGAGGCTTTTCGCGCATTGATGAACGCCTACGCGCGCTGGGGGCGCAGATTGACCGCCATTGCGGCTAATTTTTTTTCGCCTTCGCCCAATCATCCATAAATTTTTTCAAACCGATGTCCGTTAAAGGATGTTGGACGACTTGTTGCAACACTTTCCAAGGTGCGGTTATCGCGTCGCTGCCGAGTTGCGCGGCTTGGAGAAAGTGCAGGGGGTGGCGCACGGATGCGGTGATGATTTTGGTGCGGAATTGGTAACGATCATAAATCGCGCGAATATCGGCAATCAACTCCATGCCGTCGCTGCCGATATCGTCCAGCCGTCCGACAAAGGGGCTGACATAGGTTGCGCCCGCTTTCGCAGCCAGCAAGGCTTGAGAAGAGGAGAAGCACAGGGTCGCGTTCGTGCGGATGCCGCTTTCGGAAAGGCTGCGGATGGCTTTCAGTCCGTCCGCCGTGAGCGGCATTTTAACGACGATATTTTTATGCCATAAAGCAATGCTGCACCCCTCCTTGATCATTTCTTCCGCGTCGGTCGTTGTCACCTCCGCGCTGACAGGGCCGTTCACAATGCCGCAGATTTCCAGAATGAGATCCTTAAAAGACTTGCCGCTTTTTGAGGCGAGGCTTGGGTTCGTTGTCACGCCGTCCACAATGCCCATGCTTTGCGCTTCGCGGATTTCGTTGGTGTTGCCTGAATCAATGAAAATTTCCATTCCTTATATTCCTATCGTCTCGCGTAAAGGACGCAAGATTGTTTCCGCCACCATCGGCAGCGTTGAGGCCTCCTTGGCTTCGATGAGCAAACGCGCTTTATTCTCCGTGCCGGAGTAACGCAGGAGAATGCGGCCATCCGCGCCGAGCTGCCGTTCCGCTTCCAGAATGGCTTGACGAACGGAGGGAAGGGAATCCAAAGGCGGTTTTTCTCTGACATCCACATTGACGAGATATTGGGGATAACGGCGCATGACGCGCCTCAATTCTTTTAACGGCGCGCGTTTTTCTACCATGATTTGCAGAACTTGCAGGGCCGCCAACAGGCCGTCGCCCGTTGGACAATAATCCAGAAAAAGCATGTGACCCGATTGCTCTCCGCCCATGTTCAAGTGACGGCTGCGCATCGCTTCCAAGACGTAACGATCGCCCACGTCTGTCCGCAAGACTTGTCCGCCGTTCCGCTTCAACGCTTCGTCCAGACCAAGATTGCTCATGCTTGTGGCGATCAGCGTATTTTGCGCGAGCTTCTTTTTTTTCAGCCAATCCGTGGCGACAATGGCCATCAGTTCGTCGCCGTCGAGAACCTCCCCGTTTTCATCTGCCATGATAAGACGATCTGCATCGCCGTCGTGCGCGAGGCCAATCGCGCCGCGTCCAATTTCCTTGATTTTTTTCTGAAGCGTTTCCGTATGGAGACTGCCGCAGTTGAGATTAATGTTTTGTCCGTCGGGCGTGGCGGCGAGGGCGATGACTTCCGCCCCGATTGCTCGTAAAAATTCTGGCGTTGTCTGCCAAGCCGCGCCGTTGGCCGAATCAACGACGATGGTCAGACCTGCGAGAGAAAAATTTTGAGACAAACCGGCGAGCAGTGTTTTTTGATAAATCTCTTTTGCGTTGGATTCAGCCTCAAAATTCAAGGGAATATTTACTTTGTCAAAAACATCGCTTCCTGTCATTCCCGAGAGCGAAGCGAGTCGGGAATCCAGTTTTTGCTCAATTTGAAATTCTGCCGCGTCGTTTAATTTAAATCCGTCCGCCCCAAAAAATTTAACGCCGTTATCTTCATGCGGATTGTGCGATGCGCTGATCATGACGCCAGCCGCCGCGCCGCGTTCCTTTGTCACAATGGCTACGGCAGCCGTTGGCAAAACACCGATGCAGGCAACCTTGCCGCCGCCAGCTTCTATGCCCGCCGCTAGAGCTTGCTCTAAAATGAGGCCTGACGCGCGCGTGTCGCGGCCAATGATAAATTCAGGCGCGTTCTTTTTTTCTTTCTCTCGAAAAAACTCCGCTGCCGCTTGGCCGCAGTGAAAAATGAACTCCGGCGTCATCGGCTCTTTTCCGAAAACACCTCGAATGCCGTCCGTGCCGAACCACTGACGTTTCATGAAATGTTCCGATTTAAGCTTGCGCGGGCGCGCCGGCCATGCCGGGCAAAAGGCCGTTGTCCGGCTTGTTTTCTTGTTCCGCGACCGGCTTGCTCAATTTTTCTTTAGGCTCCGGCGTGAGGGGAGGGGTGATGTTTTTCGGCGGCGGATTCTTCATCGAGCCGAACTTAATGATTTCTTCCACTTGAGAACCTTCCAGCGTTTCGTATTCCAGCAACGCTTTGGCAATGGCCTCCACTTTATCGCGGTTTTTTTGAATCATTTCCAAGGCGCGTTGGTAAGCGGCGTTGACAATGGAGTGCACCTCGATGTCAATTTGCCGCGCCGTGTCCTCGCTGTAACCGCGCGAACGGCTGATGTCTCTGCCGAGAAAAACATAGTCCTCGTGGTCGCCGTATTCCACCATGCCGAGCTTTGTGCTCATACCCCACTCGCACACCATCTTCTTGGCGTACCAAGTCGCTTGCTTAATGTCGCCCGCCGCGCCGCTGCAAATATCGCCGAGAAAAATTTCTTCCGCCACGCGGCCTCCCATCATCACGCAAAGCAAATCAATCAAACGCCGCCTCGCGTGGCTGTAACGATCGTGCGTGGGTAGATACATCGTCACACCCAAGGCAGGGCCTCGCGGGATGATGGAAACTTTGTGCAACGGATCCGTGTGTTCCAACAGCACGTTCAGCAAAGCATGACCGGCTTCATGATAAGCCGTATTGCGCTTTTCTTCCTCGCTCATGGCGAGGCTGCGCCGTTCGCGGCCCCAACGCACCTTGTCGCGCGCTTCTTCCAAATCAGATTGCATGATGGAGGCCGCATCGCGTCGCGCCGCCAGCAAAGCGGCTTCGTTGATGACATTCGCCAGCTCCGCGCCGGAATAGCCGGGCGTGCCGCGCGCCAGTTGCTCCCAAGAAACGTCTTTGTGCGGCTTCACCTTTTGCGCGTGCACGCGAAGAATTTCCTCGCGGCCTTTGACGTCCGGCAAGTTGATGTGCACCTCGCGGTCGAACCGTCCGGGCCGTAACAAAGCGGGGTCGAGCACGTCCTTGCGATTAGTGGCGGCGATGATGATCACGCCGTCATTGCCGTCAATGCCGTCCATTTCCACCAGCAACGCATTCAACGTTTGCTCGCGTTCATCGTGTCCGCCGCCGAGGCCGTGGCCGCGGCTGCGCCCCACGGCGTCAATCTCATCAATAAAAATCAAACACGGCGCGGTTTTCTTGCCCTGCTCAAACATATCGCGTACGCGGGACGCGCCGACGCCGACGAACATCTCCACAAAATCCGAGCCGCTGATGCCGTAAAACGGCACATCGGCTTCGCCTGCGATGGCTTTGGCGAGGAGCGTTTTTCCCGTTCCCGGAGGGCCGACCATGAGGATGCCCTTAGGAATGCGCCCGCCCAACTTTTGAAATTTTTTCGGATCGCTGAGAAATTCGACGATTTCGCTGACCTCATCCTTCGCTTCGTCAATGCCGGCCACATCCTTAAACGTGATTTTGTTCTTATCTTTGCCGACGATCTTGGCCTTGCTTTTACCGAAGCTGAACGCGCCTCTGCCCGCCGTCTTGATTTGCTGCCGGAAAAAGAAATACATGATGAGAATAAAAAGGACAAACGGCAGCATGCCGGCAAGGGCGTGCCAGAGCGTGTTATCAATAATTTCTTGATTCACGCTGGGGAAACCGTTCTCGGCGAGGAACTTGTTAAGCTCCGGCTGAAAGGCCAAATCCACCGGCACTTTATAAACAGCCGCGCCGGAAGCGTCCGTTCGCATGTTCAGGGAAGATTCAGGAGCGAATTTTCCCTTCAAAAAGCGAATATTCGTCGCCGGTTCATAAGCGAGCGTGACATCCTTAATTTTTTTATCCTGAAGATATTGTTGGAATTGAGGAAAAGTCAGCTCTTTCACCGTGCCGATGGCCGTATTCTGGCGCATATAAAACACGGCAAGGATGACCAGAGCGGAAAGAATTAAAAAAACAGTGCCGCGCCAGTTGCCTTGCGAACCAAAGGAAGGATTTTTGCGCTGGGGCGCTTTCGGCAGTTTTGGCGATTTACGACGGTTATGAGGGGACGATTCCATTAGGAGAAAACTCTATCATAGGATGCAAGTGTTGGCAATGTTAAGGGGCCGTTCAACGACAGACTCTTATGCGCCCGGCGGGGATCGAACCCACAACCTTCGGTTCCGGAAACCGACACTCTATCCAATTGAGCTACGGGCGCAAAGAGAGATATGATGCCCTTTTACGCGCGTAAGCTCAAGAAAATCTAAAGATGATGAAAGCGCGCTAAATCCAAAACACAGCCAATTGCATTTTGAAAATCGGCGGGCTAAGATGGTTTCTTCATGAACGCCCTTGAAATTCGCAACTTATGCGCCGGTATCAAAGGAAAACAGATTCTCAACAGCCTTTCGTTGACCGTCCCCAAGGGCGAAGTGCACGCCGTCATGGGGCCGAACGGCGCGGGTAAGAGCACGCTGGCCAAGGCGTTGGCCGGGCATCCCGATTACGAAATCACGGAAGGCGAAGCTCTCATGGACGGCCAGAATCTTCTCGCCATGTCGCCGGATGAACGCGCGCGCGCGGGCTTGTTCATGGCGTTTCAATATCCCAGCGAAGTGCCGGGCGTTTCCATCGCCAATTTTTTGCGAGCCGCCCGCCAAGCCCGTTTGAAAGAGGGAGAGGAATTGAACGCCATCGCTTTTTATGAACTTCTTTACGCCAAGATGGCGATGCTTGGCATGGACAAAAGTTTTACATCGCGTTCGGTGAACGAGGGTTTTTCAGGCGGCGAAAAGAAGCGCAACGAGATTCTCCAGATGGCCATCCTCGAACCTTCCTACGCCGTGTTAGACGAGACGGACAGCGGGTTGGACATTGACGCGCTCAAGGTGGTTTCCAACGGCGTCAATTCTTTGCGCGGGCCCAACATCGGCATTCTCGTCATTACGCATTATCAGCGTCTCTTGAATTACATCGTTCCCGATAAAGTTCACGTCTTTGCGAACGGCCGCATCGTCAAGAGCGGCCCGAAGGAATTGGCTTTAGAATTGGAGGAAAAAGGTTATGATTGGATCGCCGGAACGGCGAAAGAGGGGTGAGACCGATGTCAAAGCAACACGGAATCGAAATTGACCGCGAACAGGGAAATTTTTCCTACGACATCAAGTATGCCTACGACGCGGGCGTGGGCTTGAACGAAGACACCATCCGCTACATTTGCGACGTTAAAAACGATCCGCCGTGGCTGCGCGAATTTCGCCTGAAAGCTTTGCGCGTTTTTCAAGAAAAGCCTTTGCCGACGCATTGGGCCAGCAAGGATTTGGAAACGCTGAATTACGACGCCATCCGTTACTATCTCGCGGCGGATAAGAAGTCGAGCCGTCGTTGGGAAGACGTGCCGGAGGATGTAAAAAAAACGTTTGAGCGCCTTGGCATTCCTGAAAAAGAGCGCAAATTTTTGGCGGGCGTGGAAGCGCAGTTCGACAGCGAGGCCGCATATTCCAACATCAAAGAATCCGTCAGCAAACAAGGCGTTGTCTTCGTCGGCAGCACGGAGGGGCTGCATCAACATCCCGAAATTTTTCGCTCGTGGTTTGGGAAAGTTGTTCCCATAGGCGACAACAAATACTCCGCGCTCAATAGCGCGGTATTCAGCGGCGGCAGTTTCATCTACATTCCCAAAGGCGTCAAAGTCAGCCATCCGCTCCAAGCCTACTTCCGCATCAACGCTGAAAGCTTCGGCCAATTCGAGCGCACGCTCATCATTGCCGATGAAGGCTCGGAGGTGATGTATATGGAAGGCTGCACCGCGCCGAAGTTTGAGACCGCCACATTGCACAGCGCGGTGGTGGAGCTCGTCGCGCTCAAGGGAGCGAAGATTCAATACGTCACCGTGCAAAATTGGAGCTCCAACGTGTTCAATCTCGTCACCAAACGCGGCTTGGCACATGAGGAAGCGGAGATTAAATGGATTGATTGCAACATCGGCTCGCGCTTGACGATGAAATATCCGGGCGTGGTTCTCAAAGGCCGCAAAGCGCGCGGGGAAGTGTTGAGCATCGCCCTCGCCAACACAGGCCAGCATCAGGACACAGGCGCGAAGATGATTCACGCTGCCGATGAAACGACGAGCAATATCATCTCCAAAAGCGTCAGCATCGGCAAAGGCCGCGCGTCTTATCGCGGTTTCGTTCACATGCCGCAAAATTTTTCCAAATGCAAAAACAACACCCAGTGCGATGCGTTGCTCATCAACAGTGATTCGAGGACGGACACCTATCCAGCCATCATCGCGCGCGGGCCAAGGAATTTCGTCCAGCACGAAGCCAGCGTGAGCAAGGTCAGCGCGGAGCAAATTTTTTACATGCGCCAGCGCGGCTTGACGGAAGCGCAAGCAATGAGCTTGAGCGTCAA
>JAZDII010000021.1:0-14697 GCA_043805085.1 bacterium | reverse complement strand
CTCAATCGCTCCCAGCTTCACGCGCGCAAAATCGCTATAATCTTTCTTCGCCTCCGCAAGTTTTTCCAACTGCGGACGAGCTTGAGCGAGTTCATTCAGATTTTCACGAGCTAAAACTATCAAATAAAGCGCGCGTTGTTGAACCTCCTCCGCTTTGGCGTTGGCTGCGCGTTCCAGAGGCTCTAACGCCTCTTTCCATTTCCCGTCCGAAGCCAGCATTTCCCCTTCCAAAAGAAAACCCGCATCCAACCACGCGCCCTGCGGAAACTTTTCCCGATTCAACTTCAGCGTTTCCGTCGCCTCGCTGAAACGGCCCAACGCGCGATAACATTCCGCCATGCGGTGCAACGTTTCCTCCGCTGTCGTCCCTTGCGGATAAAAACGCAAAAGGTCGGTGAAAAGCTGCAACGCGCGGCTATAATCCTCTCGCTTTTGCGAATCCGTCGCCTGCGCGAAAAGCTCATTTTCCGAAGGCTGGAAGGATGAAAGATCAGCCGCATCCAAAACGACAGGTGTTGAAGAAGAGGGGGGCGCTTCCTCGGCGTTTGCCTTAAAATTCATCAAACCCAACGCCGCCGCTCCGCACAAAAACCACACTATCACTCGCATAAATACTCATTTAAGCATCTTTCAATAAACATTGCACGCAAGACGTTTCACTTAGATACTAGATAGTTTATGAAATCTTCGCCTTTCCATTCCATCGAAGACGCCGTCGCCGATATTCGCCTCGGTAAGATGGTGATTGTGACGGATGATTCCGACCGCGAAAATGAGGGTGATTTGACGATGGCGGCGTCCAAAGTCACGGCGGCGGACATCAATTTCATGGCCAAGCACGGGCGCGGGTTGATTTGCGCGCCCATCACCGCTCAACGCGCGGAACAACTCGGCCTGAAGAGCATGGTCGCCCATAACCGCGAATCGTTCCAAACTGCTTTCACGGTTTCTGTGGATGCCAAGCACGGCATTACCACCGGCATCAGCGCTCATGATCGCGCGAAAACAATTAAGCTTTTGGCTCATCCAAAAAGCAGCCCGTCCGATCTTGTCCAACCCGGCCACGTCTTCCCTCTCCAAGCCAAGGAAGGCGGCTCGCTGAATCGCGCCGGCCACACGGAAGCGTCTTTAGATTTGGCGCGGCTGGCCGGATTGGATCCGTCCGCCGCGATTTGCGAAATCATGTGCGACGACGGTCACATGGCGCGTTTGCCGGACTTAATTGAGTTCGCGCGCCAGCATCAACTTAAAATCATTTCCATCAGCGATCTCATCGCTTACCGCCGCCGCACGGAGAAGCTCGTGACGCGCGAAGAATCTGTCAAGCTCCCCACCGATTACGGCGTTTTCGACCTTCATCTTTACCGCTCTCTTCCCGACAACAAGCATCACCTCGCCCTTGTGAAAGGAAAAATTTCGTCCAAGACGCCCGTTCTCGTGCGCGTGCACAGCGAGTGCCTCACAGGCGATGTCTTCGGCTCGAAACGTTGCGACTGCGGCGACCAGCTCCATACTGCGCTCGCGCTCATCCAGCGCGCGCCCGCAGGCGTGCTGCTTTACATGCGCCAAGAAGGGCGGGGCATCGGCCTCGCTCACAAGATTCACGCTTATAAATTGCAGGAACAAGGACTGGACACGGTGGAAGCAAATCTCAAGCTCGGCTTTCCTGCAGACCTGCGCGAGTACGGCCTCGGCGCGCAAATTTTGCATGACCTCGGCGTCCGCAAAATGAAGTTGCTGACGAATAATCCCAAAAAAGTCGTCGGTTTGAGCGGCTACGGGCTGGAGCTGGTCGAGCAAATGCCGATTCGCACCAAGCCTAATCCCCACAACCGAAAATATCTTCAAGTGAAGAAACAAAAAATGGGGCACATTTTATGAAAAGCCGCATTGTCATCGTCGCCAGCCGCTTTAACGAAACTTATGTCAACGGCCTCGTGAACTCCGCTCTCGCCGCTTTAAAAAATCAAACCGTAGAAGTTATCCGCGTGCCGGGCGCGTTTGAAATTCCCCTCGCCGTTCAACGCGCCATCCGCGCCAGCAAACCGCAGGCGGTCATTGCGCTCGGCGTGATTTGGCAAGGCCAAACCCTGCACGCCGAGTTTCTAGGCCGGACGGTGACCGACGCTCTCATGCGCATCAGCTTGGAACGCGACACGCCCGTGGTGCACCAAATTCTTTGCGTCAAATCGGAAGCGGAAGCCCGCGCGCGCTGCTTCGGAAAAAAACTGAACAGGGGCCGCGAAGCTGCGGAAACAGCTCTGGCCTTATTGAAAGACAATTGATTATGGGCCAGCGACGCGAAGCGCGGCTTCTAGCCGTTCAGTTCCTTTACCAGTGCGATGCGAGACCGGACGCGGACAAACCGTCGAATTTGCAGGAGTTCTGGGAATTGACGGGCACAAAAGATTTTCGCTATGCGGAGGAACTCATCCGGGGCGCGCTGGAACACCGCGCAGAGCTGGACCAACTCATCTCTTCTTACGCGCGCAATTGGAAGCTTTCGCGCATTACGCCCGTGGATCGCAGCATCTTGCGCCTCGCTTTGCACGAGATGTTGCACAGGGACGACATCCCGCCCGCCGGAGCTATCAACGAAGCGATCGAAATCGCCAAAATGCTAAGCACGGAAGATTCCGGCAAGTTCATCAACGGCATTCTCGATCACGCTAAAAAAGATTTAAAAAAAGGCGCGGCGTGAAACCCCTCGTGTAAATGATGATTTCTTACTTTAAAAGATGGGTGGCGGAATTGAAAGAAGGAGCCGTGGATTGGGACAAAATGGAAGCCGCGTTGATTCAGTCCGACCTCGGCGTCGCCCTTGCCCACCGCATCTTGGAGAAATTAAAAAAAAAGCCCCTCTCGGCGGTGACGGTGCAGCAAGCCGTCGAAACGGAACTGCTGGCGCTATGGCCAGAGCCGATTCGCGCGCTTGAACTGCCGCGCGAGGGCGCAGGCGTTTGGCTCATCATCGGCGTCAACGGCGCGGGCAAAACCACGAGCATCGCCAAACTCGCCGCGCATTTTCAGAAAAAAGGAAAACGTGTTTTCCTCGTCGCCGCCGACACTTTTCGCGCCGCGGCGATGGATCAGCTCAAAATATGGGCGGAGCGTTTGAACATCGGCATTTTCTGCGGCAAAGAAAACGGCGATCCGGCAGCGGCGGTTTATGAAGGCCTCGACGCCGCGCAACAAAACGGCGCGGAGCTTGTGTTAGTGGACACGGCGGGCCGATTGCATAACAAAGAAAACCTCATGCGCGAGCTGGCCAAAATCAAGCGCGTCTTGTCCAAAAAAAATCCCGCCTATCCTCAAGAAACGTTGCTCGTCATCGACGCCGTCAGCGGCCTTAACGCCGTGAGCCAAGCCAAAGAATTTCACCAAACTCTTGGCGTCACGGGAATTTTGGCCACGAAACTGGATAGCTCCGCCAAGGGCGGTTCCCTTGCCGCCATCAAAGCCGAGTCAGCTCTGGACACACTCTTCATCGGCCTCGGCGAGCAATTGGAAGATTGGCAACCCTTCGATCCGCATACCTACGTGAAACGATTCTTCGGCGCGGAACAATGATTTACGGCGCGGGCGCGGCGCGGCGGGCCATGACGAGATCAGCAAGCGCGGCGGCGATTTTCTGATGACCGGACGCCCGCAGATGCGCGCCGTCGGCAAAATCCCCGGAAAGATCGCTCTCTCCAAAGATTTTTTTCATAGACAAACTTAACGCGCCCTCCTTTTCCAAAGCTTGAGCCAGCTCCGTCAAATCTTTGTCTTCGGAAAGAACGCGGCTCTTAGCGTCCACAACAGCCTGCGTCAGCACAAGGAGAGGAACATTCGCTTCACGAGCGAGGCGCGCATCCTCATGAGCCGTTTGCTCCACGCGCTTTTTCCAAACCGTGCGCTGCGCCTCGTTTTGCATGGCGGCGACCTCCGCGTCGGCGTCGCTGGCGGCGGCCTGCTCGCGGATTTCTTTAGGCAGAAGCTCCCAGAACGCTTTCTCGGTGTTCAATTCATAAAGCCGCCTCAACAGGAAACTTTTCATCAACCAGTTTTTAGGATGCCAAGAAGCAAACTCCCGCGCGCGGCGATACTCCCGCTCGTCCTCATATTCATTGGAATTGTTGAGATGCAAAATAATAAGGTCAGGCTGATAATTGAGAACCTGCTTCAGCACGATTTGACACCGCCGTGCGCCGTAACCGGGCACGCCTAGATTCAATGACTCCGTTGGTATGCTTTTAGCGCGGAGCATTTCTTCCAAGCGATGTGGATAGGCCGCATCAAGGCTCGGCCCGCGCGGAACGGAATCGCCAATAGTAAAAACGCGGAAAGTATCGGCGGGTTTCGGCATGAAAAAAAATTGTGGATGAAACCGCCGCCCTCCCGCGCGAACGAGCCGCACTATCGTCCCGCCGTTCGGGTTCGCCTTCTCCACAAAACCGGCGGTGGAATTATAGCCGTATTCAAACCGGCCCGACATGTTCCGCGCCCAAAAAATGCGAACCGCCGACTCGCCAATAATGAACAAGCCGAGAACGAGAAAGAAAGTGCGGGTAAAAATCGGTTTCATTAGAATTGAAAATAAAGAAATTCCTGATCCTGCGAAGAAGAAGAAACGACAAGAAGAAGGAGCGCAAAATAAATCACGCCGCGCACAGCCCACGGAAAGCGCGTCAGATCGCTTTCATCCTGTTGCTTCCAAGTGAGAGCTTGAAGCAAAAGCAACGGCGCAACGTGCAGCGCAAGCCAAAGCGCGGGCTTCACCCAATCCACGTCTCCCATCGTCCAGTGCGTGAAACCGTTGGCCCACGCAACCAGCCCTTGCGCATCCGGCGCGCGGAAAATGGCCCAACCGATGAGTGTGAAAAAAAACATAGCCCAAGCCGCGACGCATCGTTTCCACCAAGACGTTGCCTTATCCAAAGCAGCCAGCGGCGGTATGAGGCGATAAACAATCAGCAACGCGCCGAGGTAAGCTCCCCAAAGCACATACATCCAGCCCGCCCCGTGCCAAAGCCCCGCCAGAAGCATGGTCGCCATCAGATTAAATAATAATCGCCCCCGCCCGACGCGATTGCCGCCGAGGGGAATATAGACGTAATCGCGGAACCAGCTCGAAAGGGAAATGTGCCAACGCCGCCAAAAATCCGACGGCGTCAACGCAGTGTAAGGAAAACGGAAGTTGACCATGAGATCAAAGCCAAACAGCTTGGCCGAGCCGCGCGCGATGTCGGTGTAACCCGAAAAATCGCCGTAAATCTGAAACGCAAAAGCAAGGACGCCCAACACAGACCACGCGGCGTTCAGCTTGGAACCGGGCAGAAAACAGAAATTGGCCAAGAGCGCACAGTTATCCGCCACAAAAATTTTCTTAAAAAGGCCGACAAGGATCAACCGCGCGCCCTCGTGAATCGTGGCAGGCGAGAACGCGCGCGGCGTCTCCCACTGCGGCATCAGTTGCGGGCTGCGCCCAATCGGGCCGGCGAGCAGTTGCGGGAAAAAAGCCAAGTAAGCGGCGAACGTCGGGAAACTGCGGCGCGGCGCGCGCAAGCCGCGATACACGTCCGCCACGTAAGAAATGGATTGAAACGTGTAAAAGGAAATGCCGATGGGCAGCAGGATGCGCAAAGTGAATTCATGGGGCTGCAGGCCTAAAGCGGAAAGAAACGTCACGGCGGAATCGGAAAAAAAGTTGAAGTATTTGAAAAAGCCCAAAATGACAAGGTTCGTCCCGACGCTTAACAAAAGAAACGCCTTAGGACGGTGAGCCTCGCCGACGCGGCGTTGAATCAGCGCGTGTGAAATGCCAAGAAAAGGAATGAAAAGCGCAGCCGCGCCAAAAGCGGCGGGCGGCATCACTCGGCCCAACAAACGGCAAGACGCCAACCACGCCAACGGCAGAGCGGCGACCGCCGCTACCTTCCACCACGCGCTCCGGTGCCCCCCAATCGCCAACGCCGCAAAATAATCCATCACCGTCGTCGTCAAAATCAGCGCCAGAAACCGCGCGTCCCACGCCCCGTAAAAAACATAACTCGCCGCCAAAAGCAAAAACGTCCGCCCCCGATGCGGCAGCCGCCAGTAAATTAAAACCGCAGCCAAAAGAAAAAACGGATACTGCCAAGAAAGAAAAGACATTGCTCAAACCCTAGGCAAAAATTAAAAAAAGAAAACGCCGCAGTTTTTTAAAAATTAAGCTCCGGAAGTAAAACTCAGCCCAAAAAGGCTGTTAATTGTAAATCATTAACAGATTGCCGCGCTGGTTGAATCGAGCCGTTATGCTCGTTATCAAAACAAGGGGTTGTAAAACCGCACTCAATGAACATAGCATGCGAAGTTAGAGAAAGATAAAAGTTATGGCGGCAGATATAATCGACGTTAGCTTGCTTGATGAAAAACCAACTCCTGAAGATATTCAACGCTCCATACGGGATATTCTTTATATGATGGACCAAGCCTTTGCTTTTACATTATTCATTGAAAAGCGAAAACTTTTAGGAGAACCATTGCCGCCAGAACATAGTGATATTTCCTCTCTCATTCAGTGGAATGCCTCTGTAGAATCGAGTCTAAATAGTCTTCGTGCTCTTAATGAATTTCTGACTCCAACTCCTCCTTCAAAAAACAAAAAAACGCGTTCCGATATTCGTGCCGATATGCTTCAAGGTATTGGATATACAGGTCCCATTAAAGCTTTTTTGAAAAAAAAGGAGTATAGAGAAATCAGCCAAATGCTTTCACACTTAACTGCGAATCGTAATACACAAAGAAATCCTAAAAAGAATTGGCCACTCGCTCAATACCTAGAATCAATGATAAATGCGCTAGAACCCATCATACTTTTTTTTCAAGACGTTATTTATAAGAACAACGATTGGAACAAGGCACACATTCAAGAATCACAAAAAAGACGTCGTGAATGGCTCAAGAAATTTTTAAACAACTAATTGATCCATTAGGAACTTATTGAGATATTTTTTCTACTCACCCCCTTACAAGTTCACAGGGGTAGCAGGTAAATCCCGCGCCGAATGAAAATAGATCACGCTATCTTTAGTGCTTTTTATTAAAACAAACATGGCTAGCATTGATGCTTCATGCTTACTTTATCTAATATCTCCAAGTCTTTTGGAGGACGCACGCTTTTTGAGGATGTGTCGCTGCAAGTCAATCGCGGCGAACGCGCGGCATTGGTCGGACCAAACGGCGCGGGAAAATCGACTCTTCTCTCTCTCATTCTAAAGCAACAAGAGCCCGATGAAGGTTCTATTATTTTTGATTCGCATTGCACCTTTGGTTATCTCCCTCAAGAATCATCTCCGGCGGGCGATGAAACCGTCCTTCAGCTTGCCACGGCCATCACGCCGGAACACGCGCGCCTTCGCCTGCTTTTAGATGAGTGCGAAACGACGCATCAAACGGACTCCGAGAACTACTATCACGCTCAAGGAGAGTATGCCTCTTTGGGCGGATATGAGCTTGATCCCAAAGCTAAGAAAATTTTAAGCGGCCTGGCTTTTCGTGAATCGGATTTCCATCGAAAAGCTAAAACCTTGAGCGGCGGATGGGTGATGCGCGCGCATCTGGCGCGACTTTTGGTGATGGACCCCGATCTTCTCATGCTCGACGAGCCTACCAACCACCTTGATCTGGAAACCCTCGTCTGGTTTCAAAATTATTTGCAATCTTACTCGGGCGCGATTCTGATGATTTCCCACGACCGCTATTTTCTCAACGCTCTCATCGATCAAATCCTTGAAATCCGCGGCCGCAAAATTAACCGTTATCGCGGCAATTATGATGATTACCTTGAGCAACGCGCCGCGCGCGAAGCCCAACATCTTTCGGCGTATAAAAATCAGCAAAAAGAAATTGAATCGCTCCAACGTTTTGCCGACCGCTTTCGCGCCAAGGCGAGCAAAGCCTCGCAAGCGCAGTCGAAACTCAAACAGATCGATCGCATGGAAAAAATCGAAGCGCCGGAATCGCATGATAAAAAGGTGCGCATCCGTTTTCCTCAACCTCCGCGCGGCGGCCACAGAACCATTCGGCTCGAAAAGATTTTTCATTCCTACGGCGACTTGAGCGTCTATCGCGGGATTGATTTCGAGGCCGAGCGGGAGCAACGCACCGTCCTTGTCGGCCCCAACGGCGCGGGAAAATCCACGTTATTAAAAATTCTTGGAGGCGTTTTGCCCGTGCAACAAGGCTCGCGCGTTTTGGGACACAACGTGCGCGTCGGTTATTTTTCCCAGAATCGAGTGGATACGCTCAATCTCAAAAACACCGTTCTTGAAGAAGTGATGGGCATTGAGAAAAAGTCTCCTGAAGTCACAGTCCGCACCGTGCTGGGCTCCTTTCTTTTCAGCGGCAATGATGTCTTTAAAAGGGTTTCTGTTTTATCTGGAGGAGAAAAATCACGCTTGGCCCTCGTGAAATTACTCTTAGATCCCCCCAACCTTCTGCTCATGGATGAACCCACGACGCACTTGGATATGCAAAGCATTGACGCTTTGATCGACGCCCTTAAACAATACGAAGGCGCGTTGATTTTTATCAGCCACGATGTCCACTTTATCCGCGCCCTAGCGAAAACCGTTTTGCATATCAGCGCCGGAGAACTCACGCCTTACGCCGGAGATTACGATTATTACCTCGAAAAATCCAAAGCCACCTCGGAACGCAGCGGACTGATTGCCGGAAAAAAACTCTCGGACTCGCGCCCTTCAGAAGCCGTTCCAAAAACAACCGCGTCCAAATCCAAAAATCAAAAACTTAAAAACGAGCCAACGTTCAAAACAAAAGCGGATGATCAGAAAAAAATCCAAACGCTCGAAACTGAAATTTCCAAGCACGAACGGGAGCAAAAAGAAATCACCGCAAAATTAGAAAATCCGGAAATTTATCAACAAGTTGATGAAGTCATCAAACTCAACCGCCAATGGCAATCTTTGGCGGACACATTAGAAAAACTCAATCAACAGTGGATGGAAATTTCATCCGCCGACCACGCCGTGACGGCTCATTCGTCATAAACACACCTTCGCATCGCAAAAAATTCGAAAAGAAGCTCCGGAGGTAGGGCTCGAACCTACGACCAATCGGTTAACAGCCGACCGCTCTACCACTGAGCTACTCCGGAAGAGAGGGAAAGAAAGCCTAACTTAAACCGCCCTTTTTGTTCAATCCTTTTTCGAGCAAGCCATACTTTTGACATTTTGCCTCGATTCGCCTTGAATGGCGCGGCTTTAACAACAAATGAATTTTTTTTCAACCCTATGGCAAAGAGCGGCTGTTGCTATCGAATGGAAACCCATTGCGATTTCCTTGGCCATCACCGCCGCGTTTCTCATCGGCCTGCAATTTTGGCGGCCTTATTTCTTTTTAACCGACGATAATTTATCCGTTTGGTTGCCTTTGTTGGTCAATACGGGCCGAGATATTTGGCATGGAAAAAGCCTTGCCACGACTCCTTACCTTTTCGGCGGCGATTACCCTCTAATCAAAGACATTTTTTTCATCATGCGGTTTTATCCGCCTTATCAGCTTATCTCCCTGCTGGCTAACACGCCTCTGAAACACGCCATCGTTGACATCGCCGTTTCTTTTAATTTTCTGGTCTGCGCCGCTGCGATGACAAGCGCCGGGCTTCTCATTCGGCGGCGCGCCAACATTAAAATATCGGACGCTCAAATTATTCTTCTTAGCGTCGCTTACACTACGGTGCCCTACGGTTTTATTTTAGGCTCATCGTGGATGCAATACACGGCGAACATGGGAACTTTGCCGCTTTTTACCATGGGGTTATTTTGCTCAAATTTTTTCCTAGGCCTTTTCTTTATCGTGATAGGAGCAGCGCATGGATTGATGGGCGGGCATGTGGGGCCCTTTCTTTACTCTTCCATCTTTTTTAGCGCATTTGTGATTTTTAAATGCCTACACGACCGCTCGCTTCAACCTCTTGCCCGTTGGATTAGCGCGGGACTGCTCACGGCCCTTATTTTATCTCCGCTTTTATTCAAAACGTATGACGGATTTCTTCATTCCGACCGCTCGAATCCTCTGTCTTTCGGAGACACGATAGAATGGCGCCTATCCAACCTCTTGATGCTGTTTTCATTTTTATTAGGCCCCCTTAACGCAAAACTGCTGCGCTGCCGTTTTCATTTTGCGGATTTGTCCACTTTACATATGTTTTGCGTGGTTTTTTTCCCCCTTTCATGGCTGACCCTTATTTTTATCGCTAAAAAATTGGCGAAATGGACGCATAAAGAAGAGTCCTTTTCTTGGCTGGAAACGGGCTTTTTAACATCGGCTTTGTTCGCCGTTTTATTTATTTCAAGGCCGTTATGGCTTAATTCTTTCCTGAATAAACTTTTTATTTTTTCATCTTTGCGATGGCCGTTCAAAGAAACTTTTTGCGTGCTCTTCTTTTTAACTTGTTGGTTATTTTTAAAAGAAATTCGTTTTAGAAGTTGGTCTCACAGGATTGCTTTAGGCGTGGGAGGCTTGCTCTATCTCCTCGTTTTTTTTAAACAAAGCGCGCCTTCCTTTCTTCCGCGCTCCATTGAAAGAAAAATTATCCTAAGCGGCGCGGCTGACGTTTATTGGGAAAAAATGAAGCAAAAATTACCATCCTCGGCTCGCATTTTACCCGTCATCAATCCTTATTTTTATTGGCCGAATCGAGGAGAAAATGCGCTCGTTCTTTTAGGCATAGATGATTATTTATTGATGTTTCAAATGCCCTCTGTCTCCGGCTTTTCGGCAACGCGCGTTTGGAAAAATCAAGAGGAGGCGCAACTCCCTCGCAGCTTTTCTTGGGAAGGGGTTTTTGATTTACAGGCAGCTCAACAATATCAAAAAATATTTCCCAACACCGTTTTACTTTATGAAAAATCGCGCTGGCCGCTTGAAATATGGTTGATGGATAGCCGACACAGCGAACGCCTCAATCTTCGAGAATTGTTGCCTGAAACAATTTGTGATGAACTGTGCGGGAAGCAGTCGGTCTCCAACAAATGATCCTACAAAAAAACATTCTTTCAGCCTTAAAAGAAAGTTTTAGCAGCATTTCTAAAAGAGAATGGCTGCTTGTCGGAATTTCTATGGCTATCACTACGGCCTTTATCATCGGCCTGCAATTTTGGCGGCCTTATTTCTTTTTGACCGACGATAACATGTCGGAATTTCTGCCCTTCTTCATCAACACAGGCCGCAACCTTTGGCATTTGAAAAGCCCTGCGATTGCTCAATATATTTTCGGCGGAGATTACCCCGTCGCCAAAGACCCCGGATTCGTTCAACAACTCAACCCCCTCTACTGGCCCATCACATTACTCGCCAATACGCCATGGAAGTATGCCATCATGGATTGTATCGTCGGCCTTAATTTATTGATCTGCGCAGCAGGAACGGCGGGAGTGTGCTTGCTGATCCGTAAACGTTTTTCCGTTAAAACATCGGACGCTCAAATTGTCTTTTTAGCCGTGGCTTACGCTACATCCCCTTTCGGCTTTATTGTTGGCTCTTCTTGGATGCAACACGTCGCGTACATGGCAGCCTTCCCCATTTTCACATTGGGAATGCTATGTGAAGGCTTCGCCATTGGTGTCCTCTTCCTTTGCGCAGGTTTCATTCATGGCTTTTTAGGCGGCAATGTCGGCCCCTTCCTTTACATTCTAGCGTTCTTCAGCGCATTCGCCGTTTTTCAATGCATTGCAGATTATTCTTATCGCCCTTTGCAACGCTGGTTGGTCGGCATTGCGTTAGCCATTCTCATCACCTCGCCAGTGTGGATTCAAACCATCAGCGGCTTTATGCAAGCGGGGAGATTTCACCCCATGCCGTCGTGGAAAATGTGGGCGGGACGATTTCCTCATATTGTTTTCGTTCTTAGCATACTTTTTGGACCAGTGCTTGGCTTCATTTCTCCTAAAGATACCTGCATCTTCAACCTCCCCCCCATCCACATGTGGTCCATCGTCTTCTTTCCTTTATCATGGCTCACTTTATTCATTCTCATCCGGAAAAAACGTTTTTCTTGGCAAGAAGGAAGTTTTTTAATGGGGGCGGCTTTCGTGGCCTTGTTCGTCATGCGGCCTCTTTGGCTCAACGACGTTCTCCATCAACTGCCGGCTTTCGCTTCCATACGCATGCCTTTTCGAGAAGTAAGCGGCGTTCATTTCTTTCTCATCTGTTGGTTGGCTTTTCAAAAAATCAATTTTAAGTATTGGCCTCATAGGATCGCCCTCATCATCGGCGGCTTTCTTTATTTTCTCATTTTCTTCAAACAATCTCCGCCTGCTATCAATGAAATGACGATGGACCGCCGTCTTCTCACGAGCGGCGCGGCGGATCATTACTGGCAGGAAGTGAAGAAAAAGTTGCCGCCCGACGCCCTCATTTTGCCTGTGATGGACGGCTGGTTCCCCCACCCCTTCACCTTAATCGGCGGCGCAAATTATCCTTTAATTTTTGAAGTCACCGGCGGTAGCGGTAAATCTTCCGCTCGTTTTGTAAAGGAATCCGAAAAAGGCTTGCCGTGGGGCTGGCACTGGGCGGGCATGTATAACCTCGGCGGGGCTTTAGAATATCAAAAACAAAGGCCCAACGCCGTTATCCTTCAACTGACTTCTCTTAATCCTATCGAAATATGGTTAATTGACAGCAACCACCGCGAAAAACTTGACCTTCCCGCCCTGCTCCCGCCGGATATTTATAATCAACTTTAAGCGCGATGATAAGGCAGGCCGCCTTTGATAGCGTAAGCCCGATAAATTTGCTCCAAAACAACCACCAACGCCAGTTCGTGCTGCAACGTCAAACAGCTCAACGACCACACCCATTGGCTTTGTTTCTTTAAAACTGCTCCAAGCCCATCCGCCCCGCCGATGAAAAGTGCGACGGCGCGCGCATTATTTTGTTCCCACTGGCTGATTTTCGACGCCAGTTGAACGCTGCTCACCTGTTCTCCGCGCTCGTCCAAAGCCACGCGCAACATGCCCTCGCTTTTTTCCAGCATCCATTTTTCCGCAACCGTATCTGACCTCTTGAAAAAATGCAGCTCCGCTTTTTTGCCTAACCGCGCCCCATACTCTTCCACTCCCGCGCGACAGTAAGGCAGCGCAGGTTTGCCGACGGCGAAAACATGCCACTTCACAAAAGCTTGCCCAACGCGCGTTTCAATTCCGCCACACCCTTTCCCGTGCTCGCGCTAAGCTGGAGAATGGGAACGTCGAACTTTTGACGAAATTCCTTGAGATAATTTTTCGCGTCCGGCAAATCCATTTTATTAGCCGCAACCAAAAAAGGCCGCCGCGCCAGCTTGGCGTCGTGCAGCTTAATTTCTTTGCGAAGTTGCATGTAATCCTTCGCCGGATGCCGCCCCTCGCTCCCCGCCATATCCAGAACAAACAACAAAACGCGGCATCGCTCAATGTGCCGCAGAAAATCATGCCCCAACCCAACGCCTTGGTGCGCGCCCTCCACCAAGCCCGGAATATCAGCCACCGTAAAACGCTGACCGTCTTTTAACTCCACCATGCCGATAACCGGCACAAGGGTAGTGAAAGGATAAGCCGCCACTTTAGGTTGCGCTGCAGAAACGGCGCGCAAAAGACTGGATTTTCCCGCATTAGGAAAACCGACCAGCCCCACATCCGCGATGGATTTCAGCTCAAAAATAAACTGCCCCTTTTCGCCCGGAAAACCTTTGTAATGCCGCCGCGGAGCCTGATTGACCGACGATTTGAAATGAACATTACCCAAGCCGCCCCGTCCGCCCTTGCAAAGCAACACCGTTTGCCCGTCCTCGATGAGATCCGCCACCAGCTCCTTTTGCTCCGCGTCCGCCGCGCGCTCAAACGTCTCCTCCGTCGTCGGTAACCGATAAACACACGTTCCGGCGGGAACTTCTAATTCAATTCCCTTTCCGCCCGCGCCGCTCATTTGCTTGCCTTGACCGCCCCTGCCGTTAGCCGCGAAGTGATGCGGGCTGTAACGCAAATGCGCGAGGTTGTTCATTTGCGCATTCGTGCGCACGGTGACATCCCCCCCCTTCCCGCCGTCACCGCCGTCAGGGCCGCCGCGCGGCACGCAAGTTTCCCTGCGAAAACTGCAACACCCATCGCCGCCTTTACCGGCTTTTGCCCAAACTCTGACACGATCCACAAACATAACAGCCTCACCTTAACACAAACCGCAAACAATGCGGAGTCTTTTCGCCGAGGCAACCGCCTCTACCCGCCCCATTTTACCTTCAAAAGAATGACTGCGCCCAAAATGATCGTGACGTAAGCAACAGTTGTTTTCATGCGGCCCTCATCCACTTTCCGCACAATCGCCGCGGAAAACGGCACAGAAAGCAGCGCGCCGACGCAAACAGGCACGAGAAGATTTGCTGACGGTTGCCGCCCCTCGCCGAAAAATAAAAGGACGCCCAACAAACACGTCAACCCCTCCGCCAGAGATGTGATAGCAACCGCCGCTTTGGTTTCCACGCCACTCAAGACCTGCCCGCTCGTCATCAACGGCCCATAACCGCCGCCGCTGATGGATTTGTTAAACGACGCCACGGCGGCCAGCAGCAGCATTTTCCATGAACGATAAGGAAAAACATGGTTGATAAAAATGCGAAGATAAACTCCGGCGAAAAGAATCACCGCGCCAATAACCAGCGTAAGCGTGTTTTGAGGAAGT
>JAZDII010000020.1:0-9676 GCA_043805085.1 bacterium | reverse complement strand
GAATACCAAACGCAAACTCATCATCATGGGCGTGGGAAAGCCCGGCCTCCTCAGCCATAAAATCGCCGCGACGCTCACCAGCACAGGCGCGCCAGCCGTCGTCCTCAACGCCGTGAACGCGGCGCACGGCGACATGGGCATCGTCGCTCCCAACGATCTGGTTCTCATTTTGACTTACAGCGGCAAAACGGAAGAAATCACCCGCATCCTGCCCGCGTTGAAGCGTCTTCAAGTCAAACTCATCGCCATGACGGGCAATCCCAAGTCGCCCGTCGCCCGCGAAGCCGACCTGCACTTGAACGTCTTCGTGGAAAAAGAAGCCTGCCCGCTGAACCTCGCCCCCACGTCCAGCACGACGACAATGCTCGCCCTCGGCGACGCTCTGGCAATGGTGCTCCTCGAAGCGCGAGGTTTTAAGAAAGAGGACTTCGCCAAGTACCATCCGGGCGGCACGCTTGGCCGCAACTTGCTGATGAAGGTGGACCAAATCATGCGTCCGCTCGACCGTGTCGCCGTATGCAAAGAAAAAGACACGGTGAGAACCGCCCTTGCGCGGATTTCTGAAAAACGCTGCGGCGCGGTGATTGTCGTGCGCGAAGACGGCGCGCTGGCCGGCATTTACACGCACGGCGATTTTGCCCGCAGTTTCCAAAAAAATCCGCACATTGGCGACGCGCCGCTAGGCGAAGTGATGACGCCCCAACCCCTCGCCGTGCAAGTTGACAAACTGGCGGTGGAAGCCCTTAATATCTTTGAAAAGAACAAAATCCAAGACCTCATCGTTCTCGACGACCAACAGCGTCCCGTGGGATTGATTGACGTTCAAGACTTAACCAAAATGAAATTGATCTAAAATTTATGGCAATCCTCGCAACCAATTTAAGAAAAGGCATGGCAATCAAATGGAAAGGCGAAGTCTGCCTCGTTCTGGAAACCCATCACCGCACGCCCGGCAACAAGCGTGGCTTTATCCAAGGCATTCTACGTTCCCTTAGCACCGGACGTTCCCTTGACGAACGGTTTGGCGCGGACGTAAAAATTGAACCCGTCAGCGTGAGCCGCGAGTCTTGGGAATTTAATTACAAAGACCAAACCGGTTACACTTTCCTCAATCCTCAAACCTATGAAAACCTCACGCTGGACGCGGCTCTCGTGGGAGACTCCAAGCTTTACCTGACGGAAAACCTCGTCTGCAACATTGTGTTCGTGGAAGGCAAAGCCGCCCAAGTGGAAGTTCCCTCTTCCGTGACGCTGAAAGTCACCGAATCCGCCGAAGGCGTGCGCGGCGACTCCTCCAGCAACGTCATGAAACCCGCCACGCTGGAAACCGGTCTCACGCTTCAAGTGCCGCTCTTCATCAAAGAAGGTGACCTCATTAAAATCAGCACACAAGACGGCAAGTATTTAAGTAGGGCGTAATGATTCCAACAACTGAACTCTTCACAGGAAGAGCGAAAAATTACGCGCGTTATCGGCCTTCTTACCCTCGTGAAATAATAGATGTTTTAGTCCGCGAATGCCAGCTCTGCCCGTCTTCCATTGTGGCAGACATCGGTTCAGGCACAGGAATTTTGTCTCGGCTGTTCCTTGATTTCGGCAGCGCCGTTTTCGGCGTGGAACCCAACCAAGAAATGCGCCAAGCGGCGGAAAAAATTCTTAAAGATTATCCTTCCTTTAAAAGCGTGGCGGGCACGGCGGAAGCGACGACATTAAAAAACGCCTCCGTGGATTTCATCACTGCCGGCCAAGCCTTTCATTGGTTTGACGCCTCTCTAGCATGGCAAGAATTTCCCCGGATTCTTAAACCGAAAGGATGGGTTGTTCTTCTGTGGAACGGACGCTGTAAAACAACGCCCTTTCTTAAGGCATACGAGAAGTTTCTGCTCACCTTGGGCAAAGAAGGAACGATTGATACAAAAGGCGTAGCCAAATTTTTTGGCGGAAACTTTTCCACCAAAAAATTCCAACATTCTCAAACCCTCGACTGTGAAGGACTCAAAGGCTACTTCCTCTCCCGCTCCTACGCCCCTCAAAAAAATCATCCCAGCTATCTGCCAACGATAAAAACTCTTCAAGCCCTTTTCGAGCAGCACCAAATCAACAACCGCGTGACGTTTGAACACGAAACCGTCATGTATTACAGCCGTCTTTAAGCGAGCTTTTTTAAACCCCTCGAATTCCTTCTCTCGCTTCTCTCCATCAGATAAACACCGTTCATCAGCACAAGCGGCTCCAAAGGCTTACGATACCTCCCTTCCATAATAGTGACATTTTGAAAAAGAAGGAAAAAAAAGAACACCGTCATGATTAAAGGAATAAAATCAAACTGGCGCTTACAAAACAAAATCACATTCCCCACAAAAATATAAAAAATAAGGGGAGCCCAAATCCATCGCTGCAAATAATTAATCCTCCCCTCCACCTCATAAGGAGAATAAGACTCCGGCCACGAAGGAGCAAAAAACAACAAAACAAAATTCTCCCTTTGCTGCTGCCACCAATCACCCCACGAATAATGAAGCTCGCGGTGCGCCTCCACCCAATCAAGCTTGCCTCGGGTTGGGTCCACTTCAACAACTACCCATGTAACCGGACCGGCTCTTTTCATTTGCCATTGGCTTAACGGTTCTAAGGGACGGATGTGGCTGCTGGGAGACCCAAAAATCCAGCCATAACCCGTATGCTTAAATTGAACACGAACACCCTGCTTGCCTGAATGAAACAAAATCTTATTAATCCAAACAGAGCCCAACGGAGCAGAAAAACCCAGAATACGGTAACTGCGAACCGCGCTGGGCAACAAAAGAAAAATCGTTAACACACAGACGGCGGCAATGTTTTTGAGACTCTGTGGACGGTGAACCAAACTGTAAGCGACGCAAACCAAAGCCAACAACAACACCGAAGATTTTGTCAAACAAGCTAACGTCCAAACCACCACAGATGTCAGAAAACTAACGAAATCTCCCTTCCTCAAATACCGACCCATCATCCACAAACCCAACCCCAACAAAAACAACAAAAGAGTCTCCGTAAGAAAATAATGAAAAACACTCGCAAGCGAAGGCAGCCACACCACCAACGCAAATAAAACGAGAGCGTAGTTTTTAGAAACCTTCAACTCCCTCATCGCCCTATAAAAAAAATAAGGAGTAGCTACGGCCAGCAACCCGCAAATAAAATTGATACCAATAACATTCTGCTGCGTTAATTTCTGAACAAGATACAAAAACACCTGATACATCAACGCATCGCCGCTGCTAATGATACTCGGATCCCAGAAATGAAGCCCGTTGGCCCAATGCCGCTCCATATCCGACCATAAAAAAGACATCGGACTTCTCAAAAAACAAAGCGCAAAGCGGCCCACAGAGCCTGCGGCAATCAAACTGTAAAGAAACCTGCGAAAAAAAATCCCCTGCATACGCAACAAAACCTTTAATCAGTCCCCATAAGAAAGCTCCTGCAGAAGACTTGAACGTCGTTTAATAATCTCCGCAACATGCTCCAATTCCTCTCTGCTCAACGCCGTCGCCCATGCTTCCCGCGTCGGGCGGGCAACAGTGTAAAGCTGAAGCTTCTGAATTTGGCCGCCTGCTTGAATGATTTCCTCCAAACGGTCGCAATAAGCCATCACTTCTTCCTCCGACGGCGGCTGGCCGTGCATGCGAAGAAAAAGGGACTGGACGGTCAACGGCAACCATCGCGCGGTTTCTGTAATGTTGCGCAACACGCGCGCGAAAGGAACAGAAGAACGATTCACAAGTTTGTAATAATCCTCCGTGCCCGCGTCCAGCTTAGCCCAAACCTCATGCGCGCCCTTCTGTAAAACGCGAAGCCCCTCCTGAACAGCGGGACGATCCAAACACGTCGCGTTCGTGATCAAAATGATTTTCGTCTCCTTCGGCGCAAGTTCGCCGCGAATGTTAAAAACCGTCTCCACGGCCTCCTTAAAAACAGGGCAAGTCGTCGGCTCGCCATCGCCGCTAAACGCAATATCATTCAACCGCCGCCATTCTTTTGGAGCGGAAGCGAAGGGTTCCTTTTGAAAAAGCGCGTCTGTTTTCCAAATCTCCAACATCGCGCGCAGCTCTTTGTCCAAAATACCAACATCAACATGCCTGATGCGCGGCTTAGCCTGACGATCCACCTCGCAATAAACACAATCAAAATTACAAACCTTGTCGGGATTCAAATTCACGCCGATGGAAACGCCTCTGGCGCGGCGCGAAATAACGGGATAGACGTAAAAAAAGTCGCCCCATTCGCGGCTATGGTCGTGATGCGCTAATAAAAGAGAAGACACAAGTCTTCTTTAGCACATTTAAAAAACGACGACGAGCTTATTCTACTCAATACTAAGGCAACATCACCTGCTGATTGCCGCCCTGCATCTTCACCCCTTGCACCGTGCGAGAGGGAACATGCACATTGCGAACGATAGGCGCGCGTTTACTGCTCATCCTCGACATGCCTTCATCCTCCGGAGGAAGACCGTAGACCGCCTCCCGTTGCCACATCTCATTCACAATCTCGCCGCGCGCTTCTTGTATACCGGCTTCGCGACCTTTGTTAAAAGCGTCCATTTGCTTTTTATCATAAACCTTATGCACGGCATACATCCCCCCTGCTCCCGCCGCCGCGCCTATACCGCCCCCCACCGGCCCTCCTAATTCGTTTCCAAGAAAATAACCCGCCGCTCCGGCTCCGCCGATCGTTCCATAACGGAAAGCCGAATTCCCCATTTGAGCAGTCGCAGTGTTATTACTCTCATAAGGAGGAGGAGTGCTCGAACACGACATCCACACCAACGGCAACCCCAACATTAACGCTAACACCTTTATTCTCATAAAATTAATTTCCCTTCACATTTATGCTAAATCCCGTCTTCTCTCGCAACCTCTTTTCAAAAGCCACCCTAAAATCCATATTTTTCCCGGCGATAAGTTGCTCAAACAGCACCCTGTCCCCTAATACAATATCGATCACTTGCTGACGCAGTTTCGTCATCTCCTTATCCCACGTCACATCGCCGATCCTCCGCGACACTAACGCTTCCAAAACCACCTTCATGATGCCCGGCTCCAGAGCAATAACCTTAGAAACAGCCGTGATCCATTGCTTTTGCAAATCCGGTTGACTCAAAAGAAAGTCAGCCATGATATGCGCCTTGCCCAAAAACCGGACTGAATTCAGCAAACGCACGCGCCACGCATCAAAAACACTTTTATCCGCCATCGTATTACGAATGAAAGGTATCGCCTTATTGCCGGCAACGCGCAGTTGATCAAACAAAGCCGCTTGCACATCTTTATCGGGCGCGTCCTCCTTCATCTTGAGATGGTTGCAGGCCCTAACCTTCACACGCCTCCATATTCTAGGCACGGAAAGAGTCTCAATAAACGCCGTCGCGCTGATCTGATAAATATCACTTAAAACAGAACCATCAACGATCGTTTGAATAATGCGCTCCGCCGTTGGAGCGTCTGGAGCAAGCATCACAGCCCACACAGGATCAATCGCGTCCGCCGCAGCGATGTTCCTCAAACGAATTTCTTCCAACAAAAATTGCGGCAAGCGGCTGGCAGAGGCAAAATGCTCCAGCTTGGGCACCAGCGTGGACACAGACGGGCCATTTGCAGAAACCAACATCCCATAAATGCGCCAAAATCTTCCCTGCTCCTGTAAAAGAATCTTGCCCATCGCCTCGCGCAAACGAAAAGGCACTTGAGAACTCTCCAACTTCATCCTCTGGTGAACCGCCTTCCACCCCTCATCCGTGTCTAAAAACTCGATAAACCACATCCTAAAGTTCGCCACATCCACATTGCCGACCACGTCATTGTTTTGAATCGCCGCTCCAACGGACTCAATCCACTTATTAAAAATCGCCTCGGTTTTTGTCCGTCCCTTACCAATGAGAAATTTCACAAATCTTTCGCGCAAAAAAAAGTCGTTATTCCGCATCGTCCCCAACCACGCTAAAATAGTGTTGGGATCCGCCTCCATAGCCGCGCCCAGCATCACGCGCAAAACATGCTGCGGCCTGTCGGCAGTAGACTCATTTAAAGCGCCCCACGCCTCGTCGCTCGTCGCCAACACATACCCCACAGCCGCCCCGTAATGCAAAAGAGCCGGCCTTTCCACCTTGCCGCTCTCAATTTTCTGATGAAACTCGGCTTCCCCTCCCTTATAATAATTAAACCCGCCAGCTTCCCATATCATCTTTTGAAAAGCAGGATCGCAAAACTCGATATCCTTCACAATATCTCGAACCGCCTTTTCATTATTATTCAACCCGGAAGCAAGAGCCCCCCTCGTCGTCAAAACCACAGCCTCCGCCGTTCTCGTTAAATGCCACAACAAATAATTCGCCCACTTCTCGCTTTTTTTGCACTTCTTAACCAATTCCTCCCCCACAAGCGCGCGCATAGACTTATCGTCATAATGAATAGGCGCAAGATCACGCAACTCCGAGCGCGTCTTTTTTAAAGCATTTTTCACCCATTCAAAGCGGCTTTTAGGAATGATGGATCCCTGCAAATACCCTTTAAGAAAGCTATCCCCCTCTTTAGATAAAGCATCTTCCAACACCGCTCTTATTTCCTCATAAAGAGGCGCGGCATGTGCAATGCGGCGAATGTATTCGTCACGAATGAGAGGATCATTAGAAACCTTCTGCATGAACCGGCGCCATACCTCCAAATTCCAACTACGTTCCGGCGGCTTGCTCTTCGCCAAAAAACGCGCCAGCGCGCCATTGCGTTGGATCACATTAACCATCCCCAACGCCAACACCCACCTTGATTCAACCGAACCCGTTTTAATATCCTCAATCGCTTTCTTCGCCACTTGATCGCTGACCGCTTGTATCCTCACAACCGTATCCGCCATCAACTGAATAGAAATAGGCGACTTACCGTCAAAAATATCGCCCATCCCTTGAAGAGTCCGCGTCCAACTTTCCGACGATTCCGTGCTATACCGCGAAAGCAAACGCAAAGCAGAAGGACGCCGCGCCGCGCCTTCCAACGTTTTGCGCACCGTTTCATTTGCGCCCGCCTCCGCCCAATGCTTGACAAAAACTTTAGCCTGATCCGCCGGAAAATTAAAATTGGAGAACAACCCCATCAACGTATCGCGCAAATGCACATCGCCCCGCACCAAATCCTTGCCCATGTATTCAAAAGCAACGCCGTTCATGATCAACTCGCCAATCGTTTCCCCAAGCATCTGGCCGTTGATCCTGTCATTAGGATTTTGCGTGTTGTCACAAGTTGCCACCAAAAACTTGCTCAACCGATCATAGCCCACCGTTCTAGCCAGATCCTCCGCCGTATCTATCTCCTGAAAACCATCCGAAGCGCCATGCGCCGCCTGAAAAACACAAATGCTCGCGCATAAAAAAGCGATGACCCATGCGCGGCGCATACTACAACACCTCTTGCTTAAGGTAAAAACCACCCGGATACTTGCGCGCCATCAGAGAAAGAGCCTTGGACACGTCCCCGTCAAATTGATCAATCGCGCGCTGACGCTCCACAGCCTCCGCCGCGTCCGTCGTGAACATCCAATACTCCTCCGGCATAGGCGCAATGCGCATGCGGCCTGAATTAGCCTTCTTGCCCTTGCCGCGAATCATCAAACATTCCCGATACATATCAATAAACCCGTCAGGACTAATCCTCGCCTTGCGCTGCAAAGAAGTCAAAATATCCGCCTGCCCCTCCGTTAAACTTAAAAGCTCAACAGCAAGCCTCTCATTATCCGGATTGCCCTGATCCATGAGAAACCACGTCTGAACGTTCTGAATCACCGCGCTAGCCACCACTTCATTGCGCGCCACATCCGCCAAAGACTGCGAAACGCCGATGCACGCCGCGCCCTCTTTTCTAAAAGTCTTGAACGCCTCCACAATGAAAGCGGCCACTTTAGGGTTGGCGATAAACTGCCACGCCTCTTCAAAAAGAAGAATTTTTTTCTTCCCGCGCTCCGAAAGGATTTTTTCGTAAATAAAATTAATCACCATCGGCACCAGAGCCTTGGCAAGAACAGGAACTTTAGAAACGCCCTTCATGTCAAAACACACCACATTCGTCTTCAAATCAAATTCGCTCGGCCCGTCAAACCACATCCCGAAAACGCCGCCCTTCAAAAACGGCTTCATTCGGTCCACCAACACATGCCCCTCCTTGCCAAAACTATTCAGCCTTTCCATAATATGCGTCAGGCGCACCACAGGCTCGCGCCGCGCCAAACAGTGAGCAAAAGCTTGCACCACCGCCTCGTCCAACAAATTGCGCATGGACTGGCTCAACTCCCCGTTAGGATCCGACGGCTGCGTCAGCATGGCTTCCAAATTCAAAAGAATACGGGAACGCGCGCCCTCATCCGGCTCCACCAACTCGCCTGTCGTGAACACCTGAAGAGGATTAAAACACGTCGGATTTTCCTGATCGAACGTCACCATCTGGCCGCCGAGCTGATGAACCAGCGGCCCGTAACTTCCGCCCACGTCCAAAATCACCAAAAACGGCTCCTCGATCATGTGCTGGACAACCAAACTATTCACCAAAAAGCTTTTTCCTGATCCTGTCGCTCCGGAAACAAACGCCATCGGCGCGTCCACATCCGTCTTGCTGAAAAGATCGAGCGTCACCAACCCGCCGGAAGCGTTGCGGAAAATACTCACAGGAGGGTCTCCCCCCACAAAACCTTTGTGAAGCGGCACCAAATCCGCCGCCATCTGATTCTTCAGCTTCATCCAACGCCGCATCGGCTCGACATTGGCGGGCATATTCAAAATAAAAACAGGCTCGGCGGACTCCGCCTCGTTATAACCGATAGCCTTATTCATGTCGGAAACACGCGCCGTGACAATCTCCTTGCGTCGCTTCAACTCCTTCCGATCCGCGTGCCATAAATGAATCGAAAGCATCACCTGCACCAAACTCGTCTTGTTGCTTCTCAATTCCGCAATCAGCTCATTTTCTTCCTTCAACTCCTCCGAAGCTTCAACGTTGTCCTCCGCAGCAAGCGTTGCCGGCATTTTATTTGGAAAAAGCATATCAAGAGGGTTCGTGGATTGCCGCCGTTTGCCAATACTCACCGCCCTCTTCCTTTTCAGAACATCGATCTCCATCTGCTTGTCCAAACGACGCACAGTGAGCGTCACGCGAACATCGTTAAACGGAAGATTCGTCGTAATCGCTTCAATAAGGCGCGGCTGCGACTCCTGCGGCTTGCCCCAAACGGAAATAATACCGTGATAATAATCTCCCCACTTCAAACAATCATCCAAAACCTTAACCGTGCTTTGCATCCAAGCATTCGTGAACGGCGTATAATCCGGATCAAAATTAAGCGGAATACCCATATCCACCGAACGGTCGGGATTAAATAAACGATAAAAATACTGGGCTATCTCTCTCCCCGGCATCAAACGACACTTGATGCCCACGTTAAGCGTAATATCCATGGCCGTGTTGACAGCCATCCTCAACGTATTCACCGCCTCGGCAAACTCCACCTGCATCAACACCCGCTGCTGCGGCTTCATGTTGACGTTCTGTTTAGACACATTTAAACGGCTGGTGACGGCGGCGCCCTCCTTGGAGGCCGGCCTCGGCGAGCAAGTGACCACCATCACGGTGGAAGCGCAAACAAGCTTGCGACT
>JAZDII010000019.1:0-18651 GCA_043805085.1 bacterium | reverse complement strand
GCTCTAGACGTGAAACGGCAGCTCGTTGAAAAGGGCGTTCCTTTTGCGGAAGGTTCCACCGCCTCTTATTTCCCCAACACGTCGCAACTCGTCGTGCGCGGCGCGGCGGACACGATGCAATGGATTGGCCGCTTCCTCACTTTGGAAGAAACGGATCCGCCGCAAGTGGAGATTGAAACGAAGTTCATTGAGTTCACCGAAGACAAGATGGATGAGCTGCGGTTTCGCTGGCAGGTCAGCATGAATTCCAGTTTTCCCGCGCTCGCGCCGTTCACTTTTCCAGCGAGCGGAAGCGGCGTTGGCGGCCAAACAGGCGGTCTGCGCGGCATTCGCACAGACGGATTGACGCAACAAGCGGGCATTTCTCAAAACGCGCTGGATCGAGAACTGGGGCGTAATTTGAGGCAGCCAAGCGTTTTTGATATCGGCGGTATTTTGGACGGCAACGGCGCGCGTGTGTTGATTGATCTGATCCACAGCGTCGCGGGCGGCAATTTAATGTCCGCTCCCAAAATCACGTTGAAAAAAGGCGGGCGCGGCACGGTGCGCATCGCACAAGAATTCATCTACCCGCGCCATTATTCTCCCCCCCTTATCCAAAACGACGAGGACGGAACGGTTGTTCCCTCCAACCCTGAAGATTTTAATTTCGACGCGCCCAAAAACGTCGGCGTATGTCTCAAAGTCATGGTTCAGGAAATCAACCCCGAATCGCGGTTGATTGATTTAAAATTTGAAAATATTGAAGTGGTTGAGTTCGACGGTTTCATTGATTACGGCAATCCCATCGTCACGATGAAGGAAAGCGGCGAGCAAGAAACGCTGGCGGAAAGCTCGGCGTTGCAGCCGGTCTTTTCCACGCGCCGCGCCAGCGCGGATATTCAATTGATGGACGGCCAAACTCTTGTCATGGGCGGATTCATCAAGGATGACGTCCAAAAAGTGAAGGATAAAGTTCCCGTGCTGGGAGACGTTCCGCTTCTAGGAAAACTTTTTCAAAGCAAGAGTAATCAATCCGTCAAACGGAATTTGATGATTCTGTCCACGGCGACGCTGCTGCACTTGGACGGAAGTAAAAATGAAAAACCCGTCGCCGCTGTTTCCGCTAAAAACGCCGCGCCGTTAACAAAATGAAAAAGTTTTTTTTCGCCCTCTTTTCGCTTTGTCTGCTGGCCGCCGCCGCGCGCAGCCAAGATGCGCCCTGCCCCGCAGAATCGCCCGCTATTCCTAATCAGGAGAGTTTGGAAGCGGCGAAAGAGTTCAAAAAAATCCGCCAACGCCAAAGACGAACCGAGGAATGCGCCGAGGACATTGCCAATCAACAACGCGACACAAAGGTTCGAGCGAGTTGGAGCGAAACGCTCCGCGCTAATCCCGCCTGCGTGAAGCTGTCCGCGCCTCAACTGCAACCGGCTGTCGCAATGACAAGGTCGAACGATTTTGAAATGCGGCGCAAACTTCAAAAAATTATTTTGCCGGAAATTGAATTTGCGAGCGCTTCTTTGGAAGACGCCGCGTTCTTTTTGACGACGCAAAGCCGCAAGCTCGACCCTCAAAAAAACGGCGTCTCTTTTCTTGTTCAAGAAGAGGCAAAATCTCAAGCCAAGCCCGTCACGCTTTCTCTCCGCGACATTCCGCTCGGCGAAGCGCTGCGCTATATCACGCAACTGGCAGGCGTGAAATTTCGCGTTGAAGAACAGGCGGTGATTTTCACGCCGCTCTCGCCTAGCTCGCGCGTTTTGGTCACGAGGGAATTTGTCGTTCGCCGCCAGTTCGTTTTTCTGGACGACGCGAAGGACGTGGAAAATTCCAAGAAAAAGCAAAAAAGCAAAGAGTCCGAATTGTCGAGCATTGATGAAAACGTGAAGAAAACGCTCATCGCGCATGGGGTTGCCTTTGAAGATCCGCCGCCTGAAATTCCTTTGTCCAACGGGGGCGTCCGCAAACCGCGCGCGGATGAATATCCCACGGCTTCCTATTCAGCCGCGACAGGCGTCCTTTTGGTGCGCAACACGCAAGAGCAAATGGATTACATTGAGCAACTCATTTTGAGCGACTTGGAAAATCAGGGCAAAGCGCGGCTCATTAAAGTGGAGACGCACATTTTTGAAATCAATCAAACCGACCTCGACGAAATTTCGTTCAACTGGAGCTTTAACGGCGGGACGCTCAACGGCAATCCCTTTATCGGCGACGTTTCCGGCACGCACGCCAGACTTTCCGCGACGGCGGCGCAGACGCGCCTCGGCGGGGCGGACAGTTTGCCCGGCTCTAACATCGAGAATCTGATCAGCGGACCTCAAACGACTTCGCAAAATACGCTGGCCATCAAAGGTCTGTTAGACGGCGTTTCTTTCACGGCGGTTTTGAACGCTTTGAATCAAAAGAAAAGCGCCAATCTGCTTTCCGCTCCCACAATTATGATGAACTCCGGCAGCAGCGACGCGGTGATTGAAGTGGCGCGCGAGTTTATTTACCCGACGGCTTTTGAAGCGCCTCAAGTGGTGTTGCGCCGAAAAACGAATTACAGCACGTCGTCTTCGAATGATTTCGACCGTGTCATCATTCCGGCATGGCCTTCGCAATTTGACGAACAAGGCAGAAAAGTTGGCGTATGCATCAAAGTGAAAAAAGCCCAAGCCGACCAAGGCAACCGCCGCATCGCTCTGGAACTCGAACCGGAAATCACCACGTTTGACGGATTCATTGATTACGGCTCCCCTCTTTTTTCCGTTCCCACACAAATCAAAGTCCCCATTTTCACTGTTCGCGCCTTTGATGAAGGGTTTCGTCTGGATGTGCTCGACGGTTACACGATGGTGCTGGGCGGATTGATCCGCGAAGAAATCCAAAACATTGAAGATAAAGTTCCCTTCCTCGGCGATATTCCGCTTGCGGGAAACCTTTTTAGAGGCAAAGCCAACCGCGCGGTTCGCAAAAATCTGCTCCTTTTTGTGACGGCGCGCATCCTGCAACCGAACGGCGATTTGGTGAATCCTTAGAAATTAGGCAAGCCTAACTCATCTTCCTCACATGCTCCACATCCGCCTGAATAGCGGAACGAAGGGCGTCCAAAGAAGCGAATTTTTCTTCCGCGCGGATTTTTTGTTTTGGAACGATATGAACGAGCTGACCGTAAAGATCGCCTGAAAAATTTAAGAGATGAGATTCTATTCTCTGTTCCGTCGTTTGCTCATCCACAGTGGGTCGCCAGCCGATGTTGATGGCGCTCGGCCATTCCGTGCCATCTTCTAAAATAGTCGCGCCGGCATAAACGCCCGTGGGCGGCCAGCACTCGTCCAAGGTGCGCAAATTAACCGTGGGGAATCCCAATTTTCGCCCCAATTGGCCGCATGTCACCACTTCTCCATAAAGCGAAAAAGGTCTGCCGAGCATGGCCGACGCTTCGGCAAGCTCCCCGTTCTGGATGCATCGGCGAATGCGGCGGCTGCTGATGGGCTCGTTCCCGCGTTTAACGCGCGGGATGACGCGCAAAGAAATGCCGCGCGAAGCCGCCCACGCCGTCAACAAAGGCGCGCCTCCTTGCCTTTGCCAGCCGAAACGAAAATCTTCTCCGACGCTGACGGATTGCAAACGAGGAAAAGGCAGGTTCTGTAAAAATTCCTCGGCGGGTTGCTGCGCTTGCCGTTGGTCAAACGGGAAAAGAAGAACCGCGCCGATTTTCCACCCCTCGAGAATCTTGAGTTTATGGGGCAGCGCGGTGATGAGCGGAGGTTTCTGTTCCGGCGCGACAATGGAAAGAGGATGCGGCTGAAAAGTCAAAACGGCGTTGGACGCCGCGTCTTCCCATGCGCGGATGAGAGTGGCGTGGCCGATGTGCAAGCCGTCGAAAAAACCCAACGCAAGGTGGCGGACAAAATCGGCTTGCTGCGCCTCTTGAAGCGATTGTAAAAGCATCATTGCCGACGAATCCTTGAAATTTCCGGCAACGCCAAGATGCGCTGGACAAGAAAATCAGGCGTTGCGCTGGCTTCAAGCTCTTCCCAACGTATCGCGGAATCGAGCGAAAAATTGCCGGAGCGCGTCCGCGCCAATTGAATAAGATGCGCGCCGCAATTCAAGATGTGACCAATATCGTGGCAATACGTGCGCACGTAAAAGCCTTTGCTGCATTTGATGTGAAATTCGATTTGCGGTAGTTCGACGCGCAAAATTTCATAAGAATAAACGTGCACCAAACGCGGCTGGCGTTCGACGGTTTTCCCTTGCCGCGCGAGTTTGTAAAGCGGCACGCCGTCTCTTTTAAGCGCGGAAACCATCGGCGGCGTTTGGTAAAAATCTCCTGTGAAACGGTTGAACACCGCTTCCAGTTCGGCCCGCGACAGCGACGGCACGGGTTTGGTTTCGATGATTTTACCGTCGGCGTCTTGAGAATCCGTCGTCTCGCCCAACTTCATCGTGCTGCGATATTCCTTGTCCTCAGCCATCAATAAATCCTGCACCTTCGTCGCCTTGCCCAACACGATCAACAAAAGCCCCGTGGCAAGCGGGTCCAACGTGCCGCAATGGCCGACTTTCTTTTGTTGAAAACGGCGGCGGATGAAATCAACGACGTCATGCGAGGTGCATCCTTTTGGCTTGTCCACTAATAAAAGACCGTCGAGTTGTGTTGGTATCATAAAGGAGAGGCGGTAAAAGCCGCGCGTAGAGATTCGAGTATTTTTTCACGGTTGATTTCCGGCGGCCCGCTCACGCGAATGCCAGCGGCTGCGGGGTGTCCGCCGCCGCCGAAACGCGCAGCCAGCGCGTTCACGTCCACATTGCCCTTGGAACGCAAGCTGACGCGCAAAGAATTTTCCGCTGATTCAAAAACCGCCGCCACGCACACCGGCGCGAGTTCCTGCAATTTTTCAATCAACCCTTCTGAATCTTCCGGCAGCGCGCCGCTTGCTTGAAACATTTCCGGCGTGATTTGAACGTAAGCCAGTTGGTTGTCGCATTCCAATTTCATCGTCTGCATCGCCAAGCGCGCCAGCTCGAACCGCCGCAACGCAACGGAACGGTAACATTGCCGCGCCAACTCGGTGGGATTGGCCCCTGCGTCAACCAGCCTCGCCGCCGCTCGAAAAACCTCCGCCGTCACGCTGCTGTGGCGGAACGAACCGGTGTCCGTGCTGACGCCCACGTAAAGGTTAGCCGCAATGGCGGGCGACATGGGCCATCCCGCGTTCTCGATGATTTCCTGAACCAGCAAAGCCGACGCGGCCAAGTCAGGGCGAATGATATTGATCAAACCAAACCGTGTATTGCTCACATGATGATCAAGATTGATGTCCACTTGCCGATTCCACGTCTGAAAAACAGAACCGACTCGTTCTTGAGTTGAGGTGTCCACGACGACGATCCTTTCGCAATCGGGCGGCGATGCTGGCGGACATTCCACAAGATTTCCTTCCGGCAAAAAACGGTAAGCCAAGGGAAGCCCATCCGCGCTGAAAAACCGCACGGCTTTATTCATCGCGCGCAACGACAAACCAAGACCTAACAAGGAACCCAGCGCGTCGCCATCGGGTCGAATGTGGCAAAAAATGCCGATGCTCCGCGCTTGCTGAAGCGTTTCTACGACAGGGTTTAAATCATCGGCAATCATGTAACGAATGAATCTAGAGTAAGAACTTCTTATTGCAATCAAACGCTTTGTTAGGCAGGCTGTCAGCTCCGTTATTCCCATGAAAGAAGAAGAACTGTCGCCGATGCAATCGGCCCCGCCGCCCCATCTTCCCGTGAGGCCGCCGCCAACGCTGACTTCCCAAAATAAAAATTTTCCCCTCCCGCTTCAGAATTTTCCTCTTCAAAATATTCTTGAGCCGCCGCAAGGCACAAACGGGGCCGCCTCAAAATCAGGGGAATCCGTCGCTTTGTGCGGAGCCATTCACTTGCCCATCCGGCTTGTGCTTACGGTCATGCCTGATGAAGTCTTGGCGGACAGGCGGGAAATTTTGCTTTTGAGTTTTAGACCAGAAGAAACATTCGCGTTTCCGATGGATTCCATCATCGGCATGATTCCCTCGCGCAAGCTGGAATTTTTTGCCAAGGAATTCGCTGATTATCTCCCCGCCGGCGTGCTGCGCCCGTTGCACGAACTCGCCGACGCGCCGTCCTTCACGCTGCCTTTTGATGAAGTGCTGCAGCTCATCCCGCGAGAATGCTTGATCGGCGGCGTTACATCAAATTAGCGCCCAGCTCCGACAAGAAACTCCGTTCGCCTTTGATTAAATTCACATGCGCGACGACGCTTTGCCCTTTAAAACAATTGCGCGTGTAGACTAATCCGTTGGAATAAGCGTCCACGTAAGGGTTATCAATCTGCGCTAAATCGCCTATCATCACCAGTTTTGAGCCTTCGCCCATGCGCGTGACGATGGTCTTGGCCTCGTGCGGCGAAAGCTGCTGCGCCTCATCCACAATGAAAAAGACGCCCGGAAGGGAACGCCCGCGAATGTGGGAGAGCGCTTCCACTTCCAAAATTCCCGCCGCCATCAAGCGTTCATACGGCTTCAACGGTTGATGATAATCATGATGGTTGAAATTTTCTTCCTGACCGTCTCGTCCTCTATTTTGCTTGCCCTGCGGCCTTCCGGCAAAAGCGTCCGGCTTGTTGGATTCGGGACGCATGATGGCTTCGATGTTATCGTAAATGGGCTGCACCCACGGCCTCATTTTTTCTTCTTTCGTGCCCGGTAGAAATCCGATGTCGCGCCCCATGGGAACGACGGCGCGCGTCACGAGCAATTTATTGAACCGCCCTTCGCGGATTTGCTGCAAAGCCGCCGCAATGCCGAGAAATGTTTTCCCCGTGCCCGCTTTGCCATAAACGGTGACGAGATAAACGTCCGGATCAAAAAGCGCGTCCACGAAAAATTGTTGGCCGAGGTTGCGCGCTTGGATATGCGATGCGCCTTTCACGGCAATCGCGCGATTGCCGTTGATGCGATGGAAAACGCCCTCGGAAATATGCTTCGCCGGCATGGTTTTGCCATTTTCGTCTTCCAAAAGCAGATAAGAACACGGCGGAATATCTTCCGCAGCTTTGGCGGCCACGGAGACTTCGCCGCTCGAAGCGAACCGCTGCATCAAATGAACGGGGAGGATAATTTTTTTGTATTCCGTGGCGAAAATTTCGTCGTCCTTGACTTTATCCGTCAGGTAATCCTGCGCGTCCATGCTCAACAAGCGCGCCTTGAGCTGCATGTTGATGTCCTTGCTCACCAAGATGGCGGGCGGCGGGCACGTTTCGGCGATATAGACGGCGCAAGCCAAGATGCGGTTGTCCATTTTATGCGTGTCGGGAAAAAGGCTCTTCATCTTTTTCCAACGCTCACTGGACACGACTCCGTTGTTGAGGTGCGCGTTAAAAACGAGCTTGATCACGCCGCCGCCGACTTTTTGATAACCTTCCGTCATCGCTTTTTCGTTCGGGAACATCGCATCAAAAACCCGATGCGCCTCACGCGCGCTGCGGCCGCGCCCCGTCTGCTCTGTCTTGAGCTTGTCCAACTCTTCCAACACTTCGCCGGGAATATAAATGTTATTTTCTTCAAACTGATGAACCGAATGCGGATCATGAATCAGCACGCTGGTATCGAGGATATAGGATTTGACGGGAGACTTTTTGGGTTTTGCCATATTTTGATGACAATGTAAGGCAACCTGATGGAAAAGCCAACTTTCTCGCCGTAAAAAATGCGGCGGTTACTGCCGATAAGTTTCTAAACGATTCTTCCAGCCGGTCAGCCATCGCGCTTCGCCTCGTTGCGGCGGGGAATTTTTAATGCGGCGCGTTAAGGCCGCTTCTGCCGAGGCGGCAAATTCGTCCAACGCCGTCTGCCCCTTCTCCTCCCCTTTCATGCCTTGGAGAACTTGAAGCAAGCCCCAGCCTTCGCCATTGTAGCGTTCTTTAAGATTCACGCCCTCGCCTTTGAAATTAACGTAATCCATCAGCGCGTAAAATCCATGCGGCGCAGAAGCGACGCGGTAGAATTGTTTTTTCACCGCCTCGCGTTGTTCAACCGGCAAGGATTCCAGCATCTTGGGCAACGCAGCTTCCAAGCGATTAGCCGCAAAACGCGCTTGCAAGCCGACGGTGTTTTCGAGCAAAGCGCGCAGTTCGACCATGCGGGGCGTTTTAAAATCTTCTTCAAACTCTTTCTTGGTTTTCCAAGGACAATTGCCGGAAAGCCAATCAGGCGTCTTCACACCTTTCTCAACAAGAAACTGAACGAGCTTGGGAAACGATTCTTCAAAGGGCCCCTCGAATCCCTTCGGATACCAAATGAAATGGCCAATACCGAGGGAAGCAAACTCCTCGCCCTTATTCCATGAAGTCAATCCCTCCACCGTTCCGCCGCATTCGTTGCGCCAAAGTTTCTTGCTAATCTCCAACGCCTGTTCGTCCGTCAACTGAATGCTCTGCGCGCGAACGCCTACAACCGCCGCAAAAAGGAAAATTAAAAAGCCAAATTTGAATTTCACATCTCCCGCATAACACAATGCCCCGTTTCAAACCAAGTTGATTTCGCGCGCGATTTGTGAACTAATCACTACGTTTTGTTTTCGGAAAAAATCACAACGGCTTTTGTCTTGAGCGCGGGAAAGGGAACGCGCTTGCGTCCCCTCACCGACGCTTGCCCCAAGCCGCTCCTGCCCGTCAACGGCAGGCCGCTCATTACTTATATCTTCGATCATCTCGTCCAAGCTGGCGTCCGTCGCATCATCGTCAACACGCATCATCTCGCCGAAAAATACGAGGAAACGTTCCCTGAAAAAAAATGGAAAGACGCTGCGCTGTTTTTCCGGCACGAACCCGTTTTACTGGATTCGGCGGGTGGCTTAAAAAACATCGAAGACCTATGGGGCGACGAAGAAAACATTTTTACTTACAACGGCGATGTGATCTCCTCCCTTTCTTTATCCGCCTTAATGGAGCGTCATCTCGCGCGAAAAAACGAGGTGACGCTTGCCCTGCGTTCGCAAGGCGAGCCGCGCAATGTGGGGTTGGACGAGCAAGATGAGGTTGGCGACATTCGCGGCGTTTTGGGACGGCAAGGGCTGCGCTCTTTTCTTTTCACCGGCATTTACGCCGTCAATCGCCGTTTCTTGGGCCGCCTTGAGAAAGGCCGCGCGGAATCGGTCGTGGATGTTTTTCTGCGGATGATCCGCGAAAAAAGCGGCTCCGTGGGCGGCATTGTCTTGGACGACGGCGAATGGCGCACGGCGGGAACGCTCGCGGAATACGAAAAAATCAACACTCTAAAACAATGAACAACGACACGACATGGCTGATGGAGCAAACGCGCGAACAGCTTAAACTCGACCAAAAAATTTTGCTGAAACCTCTCGATAAAGGTGGTTCCGATCGCGTTTTCTACCGCGTGGATTTGCAGGAAAAAGGCTCGTGCATTCTCATGCATTACGGAGAGGAAAAAGAGGAAAACCGTTTTTACGTTGCCATCTCCTCTTTTCTACGCGAGCTGGGCGTCAATGTCCCGCGCATCCTTCATCATGACGAAACGAACCGCTTGGTCTGGATGGAAGATTTGGGCGAAAATGATCTTCACGCTTGGCGCGCGCTGGAATGGGCGGACAAAAGCCAAGGGTACCGCCGTGTTTTGAGATCCATTCGCAAACTGCACGATGAAGGCTTGGCGGCTCTCCAACACAAACCCGTCAAATTAATGAAAGGCTTTGACGCCGGTTTATACCAATGGGAGCAAAATTATTTCTGGGAGCAGTTCGTCCAAGGCGTGTGTCGATGGAAAATTCCCGATGAAGAACGTCAATCGCTCAACGAAGAATTGGCGGGGTTGACACAGCGTCTTTGCGCCTTGCCGCTTTGCCTCGTCCACCGCGATTTCCAATCGCACAACATTATGATGATCGCCGGTGAAGCTTACTTGATTGATTTCCAAGGCATGCGCGTCGGCGCGCGTTTTTATGATTTGGGGTCGCTCCTCTTTGATCCTTATGTCGAGTTTGAACACGCCCAACGCCTCGAACTGCTGGCCTATTATTATGACTTAGGCCAAGGCAAAAAACCGGATTGGAAAGAATTTCAAAAAGCGTTTTACGACGCCTCCGTCCAACGGTTGATGCAAGCCCTCGGCGCGTACGGCTTCCTCGGCTTGCAAAAAGGGAAAACGAGGTTTTTGGATTACATCCCCTCCGCGCTTCAAAATCTTAACCTCGCCGCCTCGCACGCGGAAGACTTCCCCAAACTTCTCAAGCTTGTCAGCTCGATTCTTTGGCAAAGCTAAAAAGGTCTCCTTAAGGTAGTGTCCTAATTTAAAATAGGCAGCCCCATTTTCTACGCGCTCCCGCGCGGAAAATGGAGAGATTGCTTCGCTTCCTCGCTCGCAATGACAATGCTGTGCGTAGTGCGTTTGTCATTGCGAGGAGCAACAGCGACGAAGCAATCTCGGGCGCAGGGGAGGTTCTTTAATAAATAGGTAATTCTTTGCCAAATTAGCACATTACCCTCCTTAAAGCTTGATTTATTTTTCTATTTTGCTAATTTGCAAAATAGAAAATATGATATGAATGGATTCACCCCTCCCCGCCAGCAAAAAAACATCCGCCAGCTCGCTTCGATGTTCAAAGCGCTTGGCCATCCCAGCCGACTGGCCGCGACGCGCGCGCTTGCCAAAGGCGAACGTTGCGTGTGCGAGCTTAAAAAAGTCATTGGCGCAGACATGTCCACCGTGTCCAATCATCTCGCCATTCTCCGCAACGCCGGCCTTGTAAAAGACGAAAAACGCGGCTTGCAAGTGTTCTACAGCCTCAAACGCCCTTGCATGACGCACGTTCTCGCCTGCTTCCAAAAGGCCGAATGTTCATGCAAAAAGAAAAAGAAGACCCGATGATGAACTGGAAAAATGAATGGAAATCTTTTGCCGCCATCATCGGCGGGTTTTTGCTGCTCCTGCACCTCCCTATTGCCTGGCCGCGCTTTGACGAAGCTTTAATAGAGGCTCTCGCTTTGGCAAAATATTACGCGCAAGGACATGTCCTCGCCACCCTCATTCCGGCTTTTTTCATCGCGGGCGCCATCGGCGTGTTTGTCAGCAAAGGCGACATCATGCGCTATCTTGGGCCGTCGGCTAACAAGTTTCTCGCTTACGGCGTCGCCTCTGTTTCGGGAACGATTCTCTCTGTTTGTTCCTGCACTGTGCTGCCTCTCTTCGCTGGAATTTATCGGCGCGGGGCGGGCCTTGGACCGGCAATCGCTTTCTTATATTCAGGCCCGGCCATCAACGTGCTGGCCATCACCCTTACTGCCCGCGTTCTTGGCTGGCAAATAGGCTTGGCGCGCGCGTTAGGCGCCATTGGATTCAGCATTTTCATCGGCTTGGTTATGAGCTTTATCTTCCGCCACGAAGAAATTTCCAAAACCAATCATGCGTCTGCTTTAGAAGCCGATGAGGAACATTCACATCACCCTTGGCAACAAACATCTCTCTATTTTTTAAGCCTCGTGGCCATTCTCATTTTTGCCAATTGGGGCGGGGCAGAATCCGGTTTCTTCGCCGCCGTTCACCGCATTCACTGGCTGCTCACGGGAATCGCGGCCATTGGATTGGCTGTGGCATTGGTCGCATGGTTCGGCGCAAAATTATGGAAAGTGATAGCCGCCGTTCTTTTTACCGCCTTGACGCCTGTCTTTTTTCCCCATCGCCCTGAAATCGCTTTTATTGTCGGGATTATCGGTCTTACTTTCGTCACGAGCACAGAAAAAGGCGAGCCGTCGGAATGGTTTCAAGCCTCATGGAACTTCGTCAAACAAATCGCGCCGCTCTTGCTCATCGGCATTCTCATCACAGGATTCCTCTTCGGCGGCTCCGGCTCGAGCGGCCTTGTCCCGTCGGAATGGGTCACCGCAGCGGTGGGCGGCAATTCCCTTTCGGCCAATTTTATCTCCGCCATTTTGAGCGCGTTCATGTATTTTTGCACCTTGATTGAAGTGCCGGTGGTTCAAGGATTGATGAATGCCGGCATGGGCAAAGGCCCGGCTCTGGCTCTACTACTGGCCGGGCCTGCGCTTTCTCTTCCCAGCATGCTGGCCTTGCGAGCGTTCATTGGAACGAAGAAAACCGTGGTTTATATTTCCCTCGTCGTTGTGATGGCAACGCTAACAGGCTGGATTTTTGGGATGATGGTCGGCTAATTTTAAAGCAGCGATTTTACATAAACCCGATCATGACCGCGCCCTCTCCTTCCCAACGAGCCATTCGCATGACCTCGCGCGGCATTTTGCTGAACACCTTGCTCGCGCTGGTCAAATTTTTCGCTGGTTTTCTAGGCAATTCTTACGCGCTCATCGCGGACGCCATGGAATCCATGCTCGACATTCTCGGCTCCGTGCTGGTCTGGGGCGGCTTGAGAATCGCCGCCAAGCCCGCAGACGCCAATCATCCCTACGGCCACGGGCGCGCGGAACCGCTCGCGTCTTTAGCTGTTTCCCTCATGCTCATTGGCGCGGCGGGCGGTATCGCGCTGCAAAGTGTGAGAGAAATCATGACGCCCCATCATGCCCCCGCCGCTTTCACACTGATCGTTCTTGCCCTCGTCATCGCAAGCAAAGAATTTTTCTTTCGCTCCGCTTTGACTGTGGGATATGAAGTCGGCAGCACAGCGGTAAAAACGGACGCTTGGCATCACCGCTCCGACGCGCTTACCTCCACCGCCGCGTTTATCGGCATCTCCATCGCCCTCATCGGTGGCAAGGGATATGAAAGTGCGGACGATTGGGCCGCGCTCTTCGCCTGCGCAATCATCGGTTTCAACGGTTACCGTCTTTTTAAAATAGCCCTTTCCGAGGTGATGGATGAACGCCCGCCGCTCGAACTGGAAAAAAAGGCGCGCGCGATTGTCGCAAGCGCGGAGGGCGTTCGCGGCGTCGGGAAATGTCTCTTGCGCAAGCTTGGCCTTGTGTATCATGTTGACCTCTGCGTGCAAGTGGAAGGGCAACTTACCGTGAACGAAAGCCAGCGCATCATCCGTCGCGTCCAAGAATCCTTGCGCACCTCGACCCTTGGCATTGGAGACGTTTCCGTTTGTGTTGAACCTTTTGTCAAATCATCATCGTGAAACCGCCTTTCATTATTCAATGCCTAACGCTTTCTTCTATTTTTATTTTTTGTCCTGAAACAAAAGCCGCCGGGCCTTTCCAAAGCTGGCTGATGATCGGCGTGTCGCAACGATTGGATTACAGCTTGGAAGCTAACGTCGAATGGGAAAATCATTGGTCGGAAAAGAAGCCCGCATGGCGGCAATCTCAAGTCGAGCCTTCATTGACTTGGCATTACTCGCCGCGCTATGATTTCGGTGTCGGCTACATGTGGACGGAAGACTGGCCGGAGCAAAACATGAACGATTCCATGCATGAGGGGCTCTTTTTCGGGACAATTAAAGCGGATTTGAAAAATTGGATGCTGACCAGCCGCCAGCGTTTCCAATTCGGCGAAATGGACGATGAAACAACGGGCATGTTTCGCCAAAAAACGCGCGCGGAATATCGCGCAGAATGGCTGCCTTTCCGCATCCGGCCTTTCGCGACGGACGAATGGTTTTTGGATTTGATGGACGGATATGTTTCCGAAAACCGTTTTTACGGCGGTTTATCCTATGCCATCAACCGCGCATGGATGGTGGAAATTTACGGCATGCGCCTTGACCTTTGGGGGCTGAACGGCGAACACCGGAGCGGGCCGGTTTTCGGAATGGAAGTAAAACTAAGTTTTTAGGAGAAAGATATGAAACCAAAAATAATGCCTTGGCTGGCAACTCTGCTTTTCCTGCTAGGACTAAGCTGGTTCGCCGCCTGTTCTCCATCCGCCAATGAAAAAAGCGGCGGCGGAAAAACCATCTACACCTGCTCCATGCATCCTCAAGTAAGGCAGGACAAGCCGGGCAACTGCCCGATCTGCGGCATGAAACTCGTGCCTGTCAACGAAGCTGAACCGCAACCTGAAAGCACGAAGCCCGCGCCTACCAACGAAACAGCGCCACAACCCGACGGCATGAAGCCTATGCCAACTAGCGAAACCGCTCCTCACCAAGACCACCAAAACGCCGCGCCAAGCAAGCCCCAAGCTTCTGTGCGCCTCGGCAATGCTCGCAACACTGTTGCGAGCATCCGAACGGAAGCGGCAACGGAGCGTCGCTTTTATAAAAAAGCGGAGTTGTTCGGTGAAATCGCCCCCATTAAGGATCGGCAGGTTAATTACACATGGTTCTACAACGGGCGCGTGCAAAAGGTTCTGGCGGATTTTAACACAACAGAGTTGAAACGCGACCAGCCCGTCCTCCAAGTGTATTCCGAGGAAGCCTTGGCCGAGCAAGAAGCTTACCTCACCGCGCTGCGCGAGCGGTGGTTAAGCACGTTTTACGAACGCGACACGTTGACCGCCCGTATCGCCACCATTCAAGCCAAACTAGCGCGCATCGGCCTGACGGATGCGGATATGAAAGCTCTCGTAAAAACCCGCCGCGTTCAAAGCGAGTTCATTTTGCGCACGCCCATTAGCGGCTCGCTCATCAGCCAACCTCCGCGCGCGGGCGAAAGATTCACGTCGGAAACGACGTTGTTCTCTGTCGCGCCGTTGGAAAAAGTTTGGTTCATCGCCGACGTTTATGAAAAAGATTTGCCGATGCTCCAACTCGGCCAAGAAATCAAAATCTCTTCCCCTGCGCGGCCTGATCACGAGTTTCAAGGCAAGTTGGTTTTCATTGACCGCGCCGCCGATGCTCAAAAAAGAACGCTCAAAGCGCGCTTTGAAGTGAACAACCCCCAGCGGCTTCTCCTGCCGATGCTTTCCGCCACAGGTCAACTGAAAGTAGATGCAGGCGAGGCCGTCACCATCCCCGCCTCTGCTGTTATTGACACCGGCAAGCGCAAAGTGGTCTATGTTCAAACAGGCGAGGCCAATTATGATCAACGGGAAGTGATCATCGGCAATGAGGGCGCAACAGACGAGGCTGGCGAGCCGCAAGTCGCCGTCGCTTCAGGACTGAAGAGCGGCGAAAAAGTGGCGGTGAACGGAGCCTTCCTCATTGACGCCGAGGCGTCCCTCCAAGGCGGCAACAGCGCACATCAACATTAAAACAAAACGTCTGCTATGATTGCAAAAATCATTGAATGGTGCCTGAAAAACCGTTTTCTGGTTTTGGCTTTTTATGTTTTAGTATGTGGTGCGGGCATCCTTTCCATTTACAAAACGCCCATCGACGCCATTCCCGACCTAAGCGAGAACCAAGTCATCATCCTTGCCGAATGGCCCGGCCGTTCCGCGCAGGAAGTGGAAGATCAGATCACTTACCCCCTTTCCACAAGCATGCAGGGCTTGCCGCATGTGCGCGAGGTGCGCGCCCAATCCGCCTTCGGCTTCGGCATGTTGACAATCATTTTTGAAGACAGTGTGGACATCTATTTCGCCCGCACGCGCGTGTTGGAACGGCTCAACTCTTTGCCCTTTCGTTTGCCGGTGGGCGTGACGCCGACGCTCGGCCCGGACGCCACGAGCATCGGCTGGATTTATCAATACTACCTCGATGATTCCAAAGCGCGCGCCATGGGAAAACCGATGGATTTGGGAGAACTGCGCAGCTTGCAAGATTGGGTTGTGCGCTATCAACTCGCTTCTGTCCCCGGCGTGGCCGAAGTGGCGGGCCTCGGCGGCTTCGTGCGCCAGTATCAGGTTGACGTTCACCCCAACCAACTGCGCGCTTACGGCCTGATGCTCAATCCCGTCGTCCAAGCGGTTCAAGGCAGCAGCAGCAACGTAGGCGGAGGCAATCTGGAAATCGCGGGCCGCGAATTCACCGTGCGCGGCCTCGCCCTCGTGAACACGCCGGAGGATCTGAAAAAAATTCCCGTCGGTTATTTTCAAGAAAGACCTGTCTTGCTGGAACAAGTGGCGACTGTGAACCTAGGCCCAGAGCTGCGCCGAGGCGCGCTTGATAAAGAAGGGCGAGAAATCGTCGGCGGCATTATCGTGATGCGATATGGCGCCAGCACGACGGATGTCATCAGCCGCGTGAAAGCAAAAATCGCGGAAATCCAGCCCGGCCTGCCTCCGGGCATAGAAATCAAGGCGTTCTACGACCGAAGCGAACTCATCCAACGCGCTATCAACACCCTGCGCGTCACGCTCATCGAAGAAATCATCCTCGTCACGCTCGCCCATATTATTTTCCTCTCCCACTTGCGCAGTGTCGTCATCGTCACATTGCCACTGCCATTGTCCATTCTCATTGCCTTCATCATGATGAAAACGTTCGGCATCACCTCCAACATCATGTCTTTGAGCGGCATCGCCATTGCCATCGGCGTTTTAGTGGACGCGGGCGTCGTGGTGACGGAAGCCGTCATGCGCGAGGCACACGCTGCGCAGGAAGGCAAAGCAGGCGGCCTTGAATACCCGCGCGACATCATCGCTATCGTGCAACGCGCCACAGGATTGGTCGTTCGCCCGATTTTTTTTGCGATGGCGATTATCATTTTAGCCTTTGTTCCCGTCTTTGCGTTAAAAGGCGAATCGGGAAAATTGTTTCATCCCCTCGCCTACACCAAAACATTCGCCATGATCGGCGCGACGTTGCTCGCGGTGACGCTCGTGCCGGTTCTGGCGTCATTCTTCGTGCGCGGCAAATTGCACGATGAAAATGACAACCCCGTCATGCGTTTTTTGCTCTGGCTTTACATGCCCGCTTTGCATTTTGCCTTGCGCAACCGCGCGCTCATTCTCGGCACAGCAGTGGCGATCCTAGCAGGAGCAATCTTTGCGGCGACGCGGCTGGGCTATGATTTCATGCCGCCGCTGAACGAACGCGCGCTGCTCTTCATGCCAACAACCCTGCCGAGCGCATCCCTACCGGAAGTGAAGCGCGTCATGGCAGCGCAAGACAAAGTCCTCGCTTCTTTTCCTGAAGTGGAAAGCGTCGTCGGCAAGCTGGGCCGCGCCGAAACGGCAACCGATCCCGCCCCCATTTCCATGATTGAAACCACCATCATGCTCAAGCCGGTGGAACAATGGCGCAAAGGCATGACGATGGAAAAATTGCGCTCGGAAATGCTGGCGGAAATGATGAAGTTTCCCGGCTTCGTGCCCGCTTTTTTACAGCCGATTGAAAACCGCATTCTCATGCTTAACACGGGCATTCGCGGCCAAATCGCGGTGAAAATCTTCGGCGACGATTTGCCGACGCTGGAAAGCATCGCCGTGGATGTGGAAAAAACTTTGAAACAAGTCCCCGGCGCAGCCGATGTTTATGCCGAGCGCGTCGCCGGCGCGCCCTATCTGGAAATCAGCGCGCGACGCGAGGACGCGGCGCGTTACGGCGTGCCGATTGAAGAAATTTCAAACACCATCGAAACCGCCATCGGCGGCAAAACCGTCGCGACAACGATTGAAGGAAGACGGCGTTACTCCATCCGCGTCCGCTACCCGCGCGAATTGAGAGGCAACGCGGAGTCGATTCAAAACGTCCTCGTCGCCTCCATGAACGGAGAAAACGTTCCCCTCGGCAAAGTGGCGGATGTGCGGCTTGTCACCGGACCCGCGATGATTTCCAGCGAGAACGGCATGTTGCGCGTCTTCGTGCAAGCCAACGTGCGCGGGCGCGACCTCGGCGGCTTCGTTAAACAAGCCCAACTTGCAGTGAAAGAAAAAGTCAAACTACCGCCCGGCGTTTTCATTTCGTGGGGCGGCCAGTACGAAAAACTCCTTCAAGCCGAGCGCACGCTAACCGTCGTCGGCCCTGTCGTCATCTTCATCATCTTCCTTTTGCTTTATTTCACTTATCATTCATGGAAAGAAGCGGCGCACGTTTTGTTGGCCGTGCCGTTCGCGCTCTCCGGCGGCCTTTATCTTCAATGGCTGCTAGGCTACAACTTCAGCGTGGCTGTGGCCGTCGGCTACATCGCCCTCTTCGGCACGGCGGTTCAAACTGGCGTGATTATGGTCATCTATTTGGAAGAAGCCGTAAAACGCAAAACGGAAGCGCGCGGCAAATCTTTTAACGCGGAAGATTTAAAAAACGCGGTCATCGAAGGAGCCGCCCTGCGCCTACGCCCCAAGGTCATGACGGTATCCACCATCGTGGCGAGCCTTGCCGTCATTATGCTGCCCATCTTTTCTGGCGAACGCACCGGCGTGGAAATGATGCGCCCCATCGCCGTCCCCGTCATCGGCGGAATGGTCAGCAGCCTGCTGCACATCCTCATCGTCACGCCTGTGATTTTCTTGATCTTGAGAGAAAGAGAACTCAAGAGGTCAAGTTCTTAGTCATCCTCTCCTGAACGGATAAAAGCAACCAGCTTGTAATAAAGAAACGGCTGGCGTTTCCACTGGTGATGCAGTTTTTGCATCTTGAAAGAAATCTGCTCCATTTCCGTCAGCCATGTTTCATGTTCCTGCGTGCTCTTATGCCGCCGAATAAAAGCCACAGCGCGATTGCCCACCGTCGGCGTTTCAATGTTAAACGTCATCACCACTCGATTGAGTTTGTCGCCAGCATAAGCGAGAAAAATTTCATTGGCGGCGTCTTCATCCTCCACAATCATTTTACTTAAGAGGCCGTGCTAGCCTTGAAGCAAACTCAGATAAGTTTCCCTATACATGATCACGAACGGCA